>JAGGYK010000282.1 GCA_021162585.1 Deltaproteobacteria bacterium | reverse complement strand
CTAATATATCTCCCTTCATAATGGGGACATTTTAGCACGGTAGTTACAGGGGACATATTAGCTTTGTTAACACACTGTTAAAATTTTTCTTGACAAAATATACTTTTAATTATTATTATCAGCCATGATTGATTAGTCAATCATGGCTCTATAAGGACGGGACTTTATGAACGATTTAATTATATCTAAAAAGGAACTTATCCTTGATGCTGCTATCAAGATATTTGCCCGTCACGGGTATTATGGGAGTAGGGTCTCTGATATAACTGAAGAGGCTGGCATTGCCTATGGGCTTGTTTACCGGTATTTCCGCAGTAAAGATGACGTACTCATTTCCATATTTCAAGACCGCTGGAATAGATATCTGAAAAAGATTGAGCAAATTAATAGAGATCTATCTGACCCAAAGGAGAAATTACGGTCTATTATACAATACATATTTAGGAGTTACCGACAAAATCCGGATATGATGAAGGTCCTGATTATGGATGTCCCAAGGCTTGATAAGTTCTATGAACAGGATAGCCAGGGGTTATATAATCGTGTTTTTGAGAAGATTGCTACTATCGTGAAACAAGGCCAGGACAAAGGAATATTTAACAAAGAGATTTCCCCTATACTGGGTGCTTATATGCTTCATGGAGCAGTAGATGCGATTATTCGACAATATGTGTATAATCCTAATGAACTCAAAAAAAGAAAGATCTCTATCAGGAATGCGAGAGATCATATCATAGATTTTCTTGTGCAGGGTTTTTCAATAACCAGTGAGAGCAAAGATTAACAACCATATTATACTATATAAGGAGGTTTGAATTTATGGATGTCAAGAAACTAATAATATTAGGATCTGGCACCATGGGGCATGGAATTGCCCAGGCTGCCATATTTGGTGGATTTGATGTGTGCCTGTATGATATCGCCCAGAATTTTTTGGATAAGGCTAAAGATAAGATTAAAGGCAGTATTGAAAAACATTTTGTGGCAAAGGGCAAGATAACCAAAGAAGAAGGAGATGCTATATTTGCTCGATTAAAAACCTATACTAATCTAGAAGAGGCAGCAAAAGATGCAGATTTTGTTATAGAGGCTGTGCCTGAAGACCTGGCCCTGAAAAAGAAGATCTTTGCAGAACTGGACAAGATTTGCCCGGTACATACTATCTTAGCTACGAACACCTCGGTGCTACCTGTTACTGCTATTGCTGGGGCCACAGGGCGTCAGGATAAGGTTGTCGGTACACATTTCTTCAATCCAGCAGCAGTGATGAAGTTAGTGGAGGTAGTCCTCCCTATTGGAGTGGCTGAAGAAACCGTTGAAACTGCCTTTGCTGTGGCAAAGAAGATGGGTAAGGTTCCGGTTAAGGTCAAGGACACACCAGGTTTTATTGTGAATCGTCTGCTTGGCCCTCTTTATATGGAAGCGGCCCAGATGGTGCTGGAGGGAACCGCTACTGCAGAAGATATCGATACAGCCATGAGATTAGGGGCTGGGCATCCCATGGGGCCATGCGAGTTGGCAGACTTTGGGGGATTTGATGTAATTCAGATGGCCCAGGATGCCGTATTTGATTACACCCATAGCGAAGCTAGTAAACTAAATATCCTTTACCGGAAGATGCTGGAGGCAGGACGATTGGGGCGAAAAAATGGTAAAGGATTTTATGATTATCTGCCTGATGGGACCAAGAAACCATTCAAGTTATTCTGATGATCCAAATGACATCATATTAACAAAACCATTTATCAAGGGGGATATCTATGGGTTATACGGATATTATCTATACAAAAGAGGGTGCTGTGGCGACGATTGCCATAGATCGGCCTGAGGTTTTAAACGCCATTCGTTATGAAACCATGCTGGAGATTCAGGACGTGCTGAATGACATAGACGCAGATGATACTATCCGGGTGGTGGTTATTACTGGTACAGGTGATAAGGCCTTTATCGCAGGTGGTGATATCTCGGTAATGGCTAAGGGCAGTGGATATCTGGATGTGCTGCATGCCTTGCCAGCAGGCCAGCAGATTTGTTCTAACATCGAAAGCTTCCGCAAACCAGTTGTTGCAAGGATTAATGGTATTGCACTCGGTGGTGGCACTGAAGTGGCTTGTGCGTGTGACATACGTATAGCTGCAGATACAGCTATTATGGGGGTACCAGAGATTAGGCTTGGGATTATACCTGGCTATGGAGGCACACAGCGTTTGCCGCGGCTTATTGGAATGGGCAAGGCCAAGGAGTTAGTATTAACCGGTGATCATATCTCTGCTCAGGAGGCCTATCGTGTTGGCCTGGTTAATCAGATAGTACCCAAGGCGGACTTGGATGAGGCTGTAGCAAAGATGTGTAAAAAACTTGCTTCAAAGAGTCCAATTGCACTGGCTATGGGCAAAGAGGCGATCAACCATGGAATGCAGACAGATATCAGGACAGGTCTAGAGATCGAAGCAAGATGCTTTTGTTGTTGTTTTGGATCTGAAGACCGTAAGGAAGGTATGAATGCTTTTCTGGAAAAGAGGAAAGCAAACTTCAAAGGTAAATAAACTGGGAAATTTTTATAAAAAGATGAGAGGAGTAGAACATGAAGGAAGTTGTTATTGTAGATGGCATGAGAACACCGATTGGGCGAATGGGTGGGACACTCTCAGGTCTTCGCCCTGAAGAACTGGCTAGTATTGCCTTAAAAGGGCTTCTGGATAAGACCAAACTAGATCCGAGCATGGTAGAGGATATCCTGATAGGTCATGCTTGCACCAATAATGCAGCGGTTAATATTGCGCGTTGGGCTGCTTTAGATGCAGGTTTCCCGGTATCAGTACCTGCCCAGACCGTTGAGAGACAATGTGGGTCTTCCCTGCAGACTATAAATTCTGCAGCCATGGCAATTATGGCTGGTTTTGGTGATGTATATGTTGCAGGAGGTTGCGAGAGCTGGAGTACACAACCCTATCTGATGGAGAGACAGAAAGCCCCCTTTTCTTTGACACCACCGCGTTATATCACACGAGAGGTTGGACCTTCAGAAGAATATAATGTACCCATGGGCATTGTTGCAGAGAACATGGCAGAAAAATGGGGTATTTCGCGTGAAGAACAGGATGGATATGGACTGCGTAGTCAGCAGCTGGCCATCAAAGCCATTGAATCAGGATATTTTAAAGAAGAGATCGTACCAATCACAGTGCCACAGAGAAAAGGTGACCCGATCATCTTTGATCGGGATGAGCATCCTCGAGATACAAGCCTTGAAAAATTGGCCTCCTTAAGGCCAGCCTTTAAAAAGAATGGCACGGTTACCGCAGGGACATCTTCTGGTCTCAATGATGGGGCAGTAGCCATCTTGGTGATGTCAAAAGAAAAGTGTGATGAATTAGGATATAAACCTTTAGGGAAGTTTATTACCTGTTCTGTAGTCGCGGTGGAACCAAAGTATATGGGGATTGCCCCTGCCTATGCAATACCCAAGGTCTTAGAAAGGGCTGGTCTCAAATTAGAGGATATGGATGTTATAGAGTGTAATGAGGCATTTGCCTCCCAGACGTTAGCTGTGATGAAGGAGTTGGCCAATAAGGGTCACAAGATAGAAGAAGATAAATGGAATCCTAATGGAGGTGCAATAGCATTTGGACATCCAAATGGTATGAGTGGGGGCAGACTGGCACTGGCGGTATTGCACCAGTTAAAGAGGATTAAAGGGCGATATGGCCTAGCGACCCTGTGTATTGGTGGAGGACAGGGTATTGCTACAATCTTTGAGAGAATCTAGCTTTTGCTTGGTAAGGACATTAAAGGAGCCACCAGAATTTTTATAAGGAGAGGAGGATCATATGTCAGATAGAGTGGCTATAGTAGGCATAGCCCAGAGCAAATTTTCAGCCAGACGTCCAGAAGTTAATTATGCGGAGATGGGCTATGAAGTTATTGAACAGGTACTAAATAATACTGGTTTGGAGATGCAAAAAGATATTGATAACAGTATTAGCTGTTCTCATGATATCTGGGATGGGCAGACCATATCTGATATCGGTATTACCGATGTGATAGGTGGACATCTGCGCAATGAAGAAAAGGTGGCCATGGATGGTACAAACATGGTGTTGTATGGAGCCATCGGTATTCTTTCAGGTGAATTTGAATGTTCGCTGCTCATGGCACATACAAAAATGTCGCAGACCAACCGCAACATTGTCAATAATGATGCCTTTGACCCTATATACACCCGTATTCTTGGTTTTGACTATACATCTGCTGCTGCATTACAAGCAAAACGGTATATGTATAAATATGGCATTACTCAGGAACAGTGTGCCAAGGTTGTCTCAAAAAACCTTGCTAATGCAAGGTTGAATCCTTCAGCTCATAACATGGGTGAGTATTCGGTGGGTGATGTGCTGAGTTCGCCTGTTGTTGCATCCCCAATACATGAGTTGGAGATTGCGCCGGACACGGATGGGGCAGTGGCCATGATTTTGGCTTCTGAGAAAAAAGCCAAGGAGATTACTGATAATCCTGTCTGGATATTAGGGTTCTCCAATTGCTATGATGCTCATTACCTAGGGGATCGTGATTTGGCCGATTACATGTCGTTGCAAAAGGCTGCCCAGAAGGCCTACAATATGGCTGGTATAAAGAATCCCCGCCGCGAAATAGATGTCGTTGAGTTGTGCGATGCGTTTTCTTATCAGGAATTGCTTTGGTCAGAGGGTCTTGGTCTCTGTGGGCAAGGTGAAGGTGGCAGGCTGCTTGATTCAGGTGCTACGGCTTTAAAAGGTAAAATACCGGTCAATCCCTCTGGAGGGCTTTTATCAGGAGTACCTGAGAATGTTGCCGGTCTTAACCGGGCAGCAGAGGCTTACCTCCAGGTAAAAGGTGAAGCCGGAGAACATCAAGTAGGCAATGTAAGGATTGCTGTGGCCCAGGGACACAGTGGTTTCTGCGGTCAGCACCACTGTGTCCTTGTTCTGGGCAAAGAATAGTGGAGGCATGAAATGAAAAGAAATGTGGCGATTATAGGTGGCGGTCAGACTTATCATGCGGCAAGACGTCATGATGTCAACCAGGTCGAGATGACCAACGAGGCCATACGGCGGGCATTGGATGATGCTCAGATGAGAATCGATGAGATTGATGCAGTCCTGGTGAGCAATATGGAATTTTTCGAGGGGACCCATATGACAGACTGCTGGATGGCAGATGGGAGCGGTGCATATGGTAAGCCTGGAATAAAGATAACTACCGGTGGTACTGTCGGAGCGACTACAGTGTGCGTCGGAGCTCATTATGTAGCCAGCGGGCTTTTTGATAATGTATTATGCGTTGCTTTCGAAAAGCAAGAAGAGGGCGATACCGGGGCGATTCTAAGTAGTGTGGCGCATCCGCTATGGGGCCGATCTCTGGCAGGTGCTGCTGTGGGTTATTTTGCAATGATGGGGTCTTCTTATATGGCTGCATGGGGTGCAAAAGAGGAACATTCAGCCATGGTGGCTGTAAAGGCCCGTCAAAACGCACGGAAGAATAAGTATGCTCATTTAAAATTGGACATAACTATAGAAGATGCCCTTAATTCCAGAATGTTGGCCTGGCCTATTCGCATGCTGGATATGTGTCCAGCATCCAATGGGGCATGTGCAATGATCTTGGCAGATGAGAAGACAGCAAAAGATCGATGTAAAAAACCAGTCTGGATAAGGGCCATGGAAACAGCCCACAATGAACAGTTTGAGTTGGATTGGCGGGATGTCAAGACTAAAAGGCCGATCTTTTCTAAGGTATGCGCCTCACGTATATATAAAAAACTGGGGGTTAGTGATCCAGCCAAATATTTTGATGTGTTTGAAGTCTATGAGCCTGCAACTTGGGCGGAATTGGTCTGGTATGAAGATCTGGGGCTGTGCAAACCCGGAGAAGGATTTAAACTGATAGAAAAGGGGATGACTAATATTGATGGTCCGATTCCAGTCAATCCCTCAGGGGGTGTTTTGTCCACAAATTGCATTGGGGCTTCAGCCATGTTGCGTGTATGGGAAGCAGCCCTCCAGATTAGAGGTGATGCAGGAGGCCATCAGGTACCCAAAGATGTAAACAGGGCTCTAACCACTGCATATGGTGGAACAAACTGGGCTGTAATGACAGCACTATCAAAGACCCTTGATTAGTAAGGAGCAGAGATATGACAAAAAAAGAAAAAGAATTGATCTCCATTCCAATTACTGTAAATGTCCCATACAGGTTTGCTGCTGGCAAGTATATGACCAAGTTTCTTATGGAGTTAAAGAATAATGGTAAGATTCTTGCGATTAAATGTCCAAAGTGTGGACGTGTTCAATTACCTCCAAGGGTTGTGTGTGCCCAATGTCATGTGAAAAATGATGAATGGGTTGAACTGAGTCATGAGGGGACATTAGTGGCTTTTACCATTATGTATCTGCCGCTGACTGATCCTACGACAGGGAAACCACATAAACCACCCTTTGTTTATGGCTCTGTAAGGTTGGATGGAGCAACCTCGGTTTTGGATCATCTTGTCAATATAGAGCCTACTATGGATAAGGTATGGGTTGGTATGCGATGTAAGGTGGTTTTGCGGCCCCAAAAAGATAGGATCGGTGATTTAAGTGATATTCGCTGCCTTGAACCATTACCAGGACAAAAAAAACCAAGAGGGTAAAACCATTATAAAGACAAGGAGTAATGCCATGACAAAAGATAAAGCCTATGAACCATTTGAAGTTGATCAGCGCATGGTTGCTCACAGCAACTACTGGGCCGGTGAGATGGGGAGTCGTTTTTATATAACTTTGCGCGACAAAAAAAAGATTCTGGGGGTTAGATGTACTAAATGTAACAAGACGTTCTGGCCTCCCAGGACGACCTGTGTATTTTGTTTTTCTAAATTAGATGAATTGGTTGAGATTGGGCCATATGGAACCTTAGAGACATTTACACTGGTTACCTATAGCGAGCCAGTGCACCCCCGCAAGGCACCATTTGTCTATGGGATAGTGAAGCTGGATGGTGCAGATACCGGAATGGCTCATTTTATTGATGAAGTTGATTTCAACAAGGTGCACATCGGGATGAGGGTCAAGCCGGTTTTTGCCAAAGAAAAGAAAGGGAATATACTAGATATCCAGTATTTTAAACCCATTTAATCTTTAATTAAACGTAGCTGGATATAATCCACTAAAGGGGGAAGATGATGGAAGAAAAAGAGAAGACTTATTACCTTGCTATGTGGAATGGTGGGAGGGGTGCTGAGCGAAACCCTACCAATTATCAGCGCAGGGATGATGGTGCTCATATCTGCAAAGGCGATGAGTATTATGAATGGTGGTACTTTGATGCATCCTTTAATGGCGGCTACAACATGGTTATTACCTATCACTATAGTAATGTATTTCTCCGGCCTATGGTCCCATCAATACAGTTAATGATTTACAAACCTGATGGTACACAAACAGCTAGATATGCTCTATGCAACAAAGATGAAATATATGCTTGCCCAGACTATTGTGATGTGAAGATGGCTGATAGCTGGGCAAAGGATACTGGGGATGGTTACGAGCTATATATGAAGATCAAAGGCCTTGGTGCGCGTTTGTCCTACAAAAATATTGTACCTGGATGGAAGCCTGGAACAGGATTCCTCTACAAGAATAAAGAGACAGGATTAGTTTCTGGCTGGGTTGTGCCTGTGCCACATGCTGAAGTAGAGGGAGAACTATATATTAAAGATGAAACAATAAAGGTAAAAGGCACAGGATACCACGATCATAACTGGGGTAATTATCGTTCTTATAAGACCTTTCAGGGTTGGTATTGGGGAAGGATCCACAGTGAAAAATATAGCCTAGATTACGGATGGGTTCTCCCCAGGGACAAGGAAGCACCAGTAGTTTCTCCCCTGTTACTGGCCAGAGACGGGGAGATTGTCCTCTCTACTGACTTAATGCATACACAATTGGAAGATTTTGTTAAGGATGAGAAGACAAACAAAGAATACGCCAAAAAATTGACAGTTACTTCAGATGCAAAGGGAGTTAACCTCCTACTCACCATAAACACACATCGTGTTATCGAATCTATGCAACTTCCTAAGGTAGCTGATTGGGATCAATTCTACTATCGGTTCCTGGCAGATTATGAAATGAATATTGAAGTCGATGGGGTAAAAGATCATGTAAAAGGAGAGCTACTGCACGAGTTAATGATATTGTAGTCTGAAATTATTCAAAGGAGGAAAGACTTATGGATAAGGAGAAAAAATATGATGCAATTGTAATCGGTGCAGGTGTTGGAGGGCTGACAGTCGGCACTTTATTGGCCAATGAGGGACTTTGTGTCTTGATACTTGAACAGTGTGATCGTGTCGGTGGGCGTGCTCTGTCAATCAAAGGAGAAGAAATTTCAAACAACGGGCTTCAATGGTACAAGGATCTTTTGGCTGCACAGTACACCTATATTGCCGGTGCCCAACCGGAGATTGATACCATCATAGGGCAAAGAATGCTGGACGGATACACACTGGATGTCGGATACCATGCCATTAGCGCGAATGGTGTCGGTTACATGCTCGATTTTGAGGAACTCATCGGCGGAATTGAAGGGGTCAATAAACACGGGGGGCAGTGGGCATCATATTATAAAGGCAAGATCTATAAAGATCTTGCAGGACATTCCATTGATCCGGAGCTGAAAGAACTCGCTAAAAAGGAGAAAATTCCCTATCTTGATTTTTATACAGATCCCCATAGGATGTCGGATGAACAGATTGATGAACTGGAAAAGGTGTCTTTAAAGGAGTGGGCGGAGAAGAAGGGGATTACCAAAAACGATATTATTTACAATCATCTGCATACAGTATGCACTCTATTTTCAACGATCAACAATCCGGAAGATATCTCGATAGGGGATATCTTCAGATATTTCAAATATGCTTTCGGGCCAAAGATCGCACGTGGTCTGACAGGATATACAGGCGGTTTTGTTGAAGGTGGGGTCATGGAGTGGTCTAAGGCGGTTGCGGCCAGGTTTGAATCCCTCGGTGGCGATCTGAAACTCAACAGCCCTGTGAAGGAAATACGGGTAGCAGACGGCAAAGTCACCAGCGTGGTAGTTGAAGAAAAAGACAGTGGAAAAGTGGAATTTACGGCGGATATGGTTATAAGCAATATCCCTGCCCAGAATACCTTTCGGGTCATCGATAAGAAGAATTTCCCGGAAAAATGGGTGAATGATACTACAAGCATGTATGGCTATGGAAGTTATGCGCCCTATATGGGGTTAAACAAGCTTGTGATGCCCGAGGAACATGCGCACTTGGGCATCAAGAACACCTGTGTACTCCCAATGGAGGAAGGGTATGATTACGATGTTTACATCTGCTGGAATATTCAGTCTGTTTTAGACCCGAGAGTAGCTCCGGAAGGGAAATACCTTTATACGGCCTATTTGCCGATGACTGAAAAAGAGTCCTTGGATAAAACGCTGGTCAACAAGCTGATTGCGAGGCTACCTGATTTCATGGAGGAAGTTTATCCTGGATTCAAGGACAGTATTGACTGGAAGCTTGATCTTGTGTGCTGGAAGCTTGAGGGTGTAGCAAAGTCTGTTTCCCAGGCAGGAACCCAGAAGGTTCCCGTGAGATCCGAACATGTTGAGGGCCTTTATTTTGCGGGAGATACTGCCAAGGGATATGGCGTTGCAATGGATTGCGCTATAGCTTCAGGCGTTATTTGTGCCGGAGAGATTCTCGGCAAAGATTTCGGGATCAGGTAGGGCTTTTAGGCTGAGCTCCTAGAGGTAAAGTATGGAAGGGGAGATCAAGAGTATGAATAAAGATGACATTGTCATAGTGAGTGCTGTCCGCACTCCATTCGGAAGATTTGATGGAGTCTTAAGGACCACCCTCAGTATAGATCTGGGTGTCATGGTATTGAAAGAGGTCTTAAAAAGGATTGATTTAGATCCAAGGGAAGTAGATGAGGTTTATTATGGGACATGCATACCAGCTGAATATGCCATATATACAAACGTACCAGCCAGGCAGATTACGCTACTGGCAGGATTCCCGGAAGATAATATCTCACTCACCATAGACCGCGCCTGTTGTTCGTCCATGACAGCGCTACGTTTAGGATGTCGGGCAATTAAGTCAGGGGAGGCAGATGTGGTTATCGCATCTGGTGCTGAGAATATGGGGAATGTCCCTTTTATGGCTAGTGCTGCAAAGGTAAGATGGGGTAATCGTCTCGGACCCATAGAATTGGAAGATGTCCTCTTTGAATTGGGTTACAGCAGAAAGGGGTTTGCCCCGGTTGCTACAGATACTGGTAAGGTTGCAGTGGAGTGTGGGGTTACTCGTGAGATGCAGGACAAATGGGCCCTTCAAAGTCATCAAAAATGGTTTCAGGCATATAAGGAAGGAAAATTCAAGGTAGGTGAAGAGATCATGGCCATTGAGGTGCCCCAGAAAAGGGGAGAGCCTATCCTTATGGATAAGGATGAATCACCAAGAGAAAACGTGACCTTAGAGAAGATGGCAAAGTTGAGGACGGTCTATGGCAGTCCTACTGTTACAGCTGGAAATGCCCCAGGTATGAATTCCGGGGCATCTGCAATCGTGATAATGAGCCGTAAAAAGGCTGAAGAAAAAGGCCTGGAGCCTTTGGCAACTATTGAGGCATGTCAGTGTGCAGCCGGTGCGCCAAAGTATATGGCCAAGGTCCCGGCTCAGGCCATTGGAAAGCTATTAAAAAAGACCGGCAAAACCATTGATAACATGGATTTGATCGAAATCAATGAGGCATTTGCTGCAGTTACTTTGGTCTCTCTGAAAGAGCTTGCGAATAATGATCCCAAAAAGTGGCAGGAGCTTCAGGAAAAGACAAATGTAAATGGCGGGGCTGTTGCAATTGGGCATCCTGTAGGGGCAAGCGGCGCCAGGGTTACCATGACCTTGATGTATGAATTGATGCGAAGGGGTGGAGGTCGTGGTGTGGCAGCCATCTGCGGAGGGCTCTCTCAGGGAGAAGCTATAATGCTCAAGGTTTAATAAGGATAAAGGTCATAAAGGGAGAGAAAGATATGTCAGAATGGCTACAAGATGTAAAGGATTTGACTCTCAAGGGCCAGATCAAGGTCCCCTATACCTGGTCAGTAGGGGAGGTTGGGAGCCGTTTCTTGGTGGCGCTGCGCGATGAGAAAAAGATAATAGGAAATCGATGCAAAAATTGTAGTACAGTCTATGTGCCCCCACGTAAGAATTGCGGAAGGTGTTTTAAGGACATAGATGAGTGGGTTGAGCTGGGTAGCAAAGGGATAGTGACTGCGTATACGATTGTGAGGTATGACTATCCCCTCCAGCCAACTAAAGCTCCTTTTGCCTACGCCATTATAAAACTGGATGGTGCTGATGTGGGGTTTGTCCATATTATCAAGGAGGGTCTGGATAAATTGAAGATGGGGACCCGTGTCAGGGCAAGTTTTAAGGAGGATCGTAAGGGTAATATATTGGATATCGATTCTTTCACTATCATCTAGATTATCAAAAGGGGAATATAGATATGGATAAGATAGCAATCGTAGGTGCCAGCCAAACCAAATATGAGAGGAGAAAAAAAGGCGAGATCTTCTATGATATGATCTATGAGGTTACAACCAAGGCCATGGAGGATGCGGACTACACACTTGAAGATATTGATAATGTTATAACTGTCTCCAATGATTTTTTAGATGGCAGGACCATTTCATGCATGGCTGTGCAGGAAGCAGCAGGGGCACATGACAAGAATGTCTCTACAATAGAGGGGGATGGTGCCTTTGGTGCCTTTTATGGTGCCATGCGTGTCCTGGGTGGATTTGGGACCACACTTGTGGTTGCCCATTCAAAGGGGAGCGAAGGGGATCCCAAAATCATTACCAATGCGATGTTTGATCCCATTTACCATCGCTTGCTTGGCCTGGATGCCATCAGTTCCTCAGCCCTGCAGGCCAGTGTCTACATGGAGCGCTATGGTATTACAGAGCAGCAGTGTGCCTTAGTATCAGTAAAGAACCATAAGAATGCTAAGAATAATCCTTATGCACAGTTACCTATGGATATTACTGTAGATGATGTCATGCGCTCAAAAAAGATCGCTGATCCGATCAAGTTGTTGGATTGCTCTCCAATAAGTGATGGTGCTGCTGCTATCATTATTGCCAATGAAAAGCGTGCAAAAAAAGCCAGGACAAAACCAATCTGGATAAAAGGGGTAGCCCATTGTTCAGATGCCTATTTTTTAGGTGATCGTGATCTGGCAGATCCTATTTCCTTAAAGGATGCCTCAAAAAAAGCCTATGCCATGGCAGGAATCAAAGACCCTATGAGTGAGATCGATGTGGTGGAACTCTATGATGCATTCACCTACATGGAGCCTCTATGGTTAGAGGGGATGGGCATCTGTGATGCCGGCCAGGGAGGCCAGCTAATCGAGAAAGGAATTACAGTCATGGATGGTAAATTACCAGTGAATCCATCAGGGGGCGTGTTATCAGCTCATCCTGTTTTGGTTGCAGGACTGGTAAGGATCATAGAAGCGGCTCTCCAGATCCGTGGCGAGGCAGGTGATCACCAGATTAAAGGGGCAAAGACAGCGCTGGCCCATGGTATTAATGGTCCCTGCGGGCAGAGTCATTGTGTATGGATCCTGGGGAGTAAGTAAGGAGGGGATATGGCAAGACGAGTAGCAATCGTTGGAACCGGTCAGACCTATCATAAAAGTCACAGGCTCGATGTAAATGGCAGGGAACTCATAAACGAGGCAGTAACAAGGGCGCTGGCTGATTGTGAGCTGTCCATAGCAGATATTGATGCCATCATCATCGGCAATATGGATCATTTTGAGTCGATTAATTATGTGGATACCTGGAGTGTTGAAGGCTCTGGTGGATATATGAAGCCGATCATGAAGGTAACCACAGGAGGGACTACAGGTTCATCTGTGGCCATTGCTGGCTATTATCATGTGGCGTCCGGACTTTTTGATAAGGTGCTTGCCATTGGCTGGGAAAAGAACTCTGAGAGTGATACCACTGCAGCTATTGTCACCTGCAGTGATCCTATCTGGGATAGATTCTCGTATTCCGGGGCGATCCCCAGTTTGGCAACAGAGGCCTCTGCCTATATGGAGCAGTATGGGGCAACCCAGGAAGATGCCGCACGGGTGGCAGTGAGGGAGAGGACTCATGCATTGAACAATCCATATGCTCAGATGTATAACCGACCGATTACGATAAAGGATGTGATGGAGTCTCCTATGCTGGCCTACCCAATAAAATTACTTGATGTGTGTCCCAGGACAGATGGGGCATGTGCGGTTGTCTTTGCAGCAGAAGGGGTGGCTGAAAAGATTGCCGTAAGACCTGCCTGGGTAAAATCTTGTTCAGTACGTCATACTACTACATGGTTTGGTGATGTTGATTATAATACCGGGATGCTTTCACTTAAAAGGGCATCTAAGGAGGCATTTGAAAAGGCAGGAATAAAAGATCCAGTGGAAGAGATTGATGTGGCAGAATTGTATTTACCTTATTCTTATGCCGGACTAAAATGGATTGAGGCTATTGGTTTTTGTGGTCCAGGTGAAGGCCCCAAGTTTATATGGGATGGTAATACTGATATGGGAGGTAAACTCCCCATAAATCCTTCAGGGGGCGTGATGTGTACCAATTGTATAGGGGCTACTGCACTCTTAAGGGTAGCTGAAGCTGCCATACAGATTATGGGAAAAGGGGAGGCTCGCCAGGTCCCTGATGTTACAAATGCCATGGCAACCGGCTTTGGCGGGTGCTGGTGGTCTGATGTGGTAATCTTGGGTAAGGATAAACCTAACTGATAGAGGAGATTAAACCATGGGAATAGACAGGAAAGATACAGAGTTATTAACTGTTACCTTTGACAAGGGGATGCCCTATGAATGGTCTATCGGTAAATATGGCAGCAGGTTTTTTCAAGAGATTAAAGAGCACAAGAGATTTTTAGGAACAAGATGTCCTAAATGTGGGAGGGTTTTAGTCCCTCCTCGCAGGATCTGTGGCCCTTGCTTTCAGGAACTGGATGAATTGGTAGAGCTCTCTGATACCGGTACTATCATGGCATTTTCAGTGGTAAACTATCCCTTTATTGATCCGGCTACTGGTATTCAGCGGCCTATCCCCTATACCTATGGGTATATCAATATCGATGGGTCAGATAATATCTTCTCCCACATCATCAATGAAACCGATGCAAACAAAATCAAGGTTGGGATGAAGGTAAGGGCTGTTTTTAAAGAGAGTCAAGAGATGGAAGGCAATATACAGGATATTAAGCACTTTGAGATTATTAGGTAAGGTTTGGGTTAAAAACCAGAAAAAGGGGGAGAAATGTTAAAAAAACGGATATTTTGGGGGTTAGCGATAGCTTTATTGTGTATTTTAATTGTTGGTTATGGGGGTAACGATGATGTTTCGTCTGGAGGATCAGAAGTCACCCTTGCTAGTGGTTGGAAGATTCATTACATAGAGCATGGACCCAAAAATGCCCCTGTAGTTTTGCTTGTGCACGGCCTCGGTGGGTCAAGTGAATACTGGAGACAACTTCTCTCCTGCCCTGAGATACAGAAGTATCGACTTTTGGCTATTGATATGCTTGGTTTTGGAAGCTCGGACAAACCAAAAGACTTTGACTATTCAATGGAAAAGCAGGCAGAGGCAATTCGAGAATCTTTGACCCTGAAAGGAGTGGATAAAGTAACTTATGTGGGACACTCTATGGCTGGGGCCGTGGGCATGACACTAATCCAACAACAGCCAGGCCTTGTAAAGAAACTGGTACTGGTAGATAGCACCCTTTCAGCAGACTACCTTGGTGACAAAACATTTAATCGCATCTCTCGTTGGGGAGAGTGGAAATTTCGACTTGTATTCCCATTTCTGAAAGTCTGTGCTAAAAAGCTGACTTCGCCCTTTTTTGGAGCACCTTCTCAACAGACTATTAATATGGCCGCCCATGCAATGAGGCAATCCACCTATTATTCTTTTCATCGTTCGCTAAAGCGCCTGCATCGTTCTTTGGAAGAGCATCAATTCCTTGAGGATTTCAAGGGCCTAAAGATCCCTCATTATTATGTCTTTGGAACAGAAGATGAATGGGTAGCTCGGATGGTCAATGACAACTTTAGATCAGAACCGTTCGTGTATGCATTCGAAAAAGCAGTGCACTGCCCCATGGTTGACGATCCCGAAAGCTTTTGTACTGTCCTTGCTGGAATTCTGGGGGATAGCACCAGCTCCCTGGTGAAGGAGGGTACTTTTTAAGGAACATAGGAGAAAGGGTGAATGATGTCAGATAAATATGATTTAATAGTAGTAGGGGCAGGCATCGCTGGTCTAGGGATAGCAGCGATACTGGCAAAGGAGGCTGGCAAGAAGGTCTTGGTATTGGACCAATTTCCAAAGTTCGGTGGCAGACTAATGAGCTATAGTGGCTATCCAGAGGAGGATTGGCGCCTTGAGATTGGTTTGCACATGATTGAACTGGGTGAGAAATCCAGCTGTAACGAGTTAAACAATCGGGTTGGAAAGGAGATAGAATGGGCACCATTTAGTGAGACTGTCGAAATCTGGAATGGTGAAAGGTTTATCAGTGTGGCTGAATTGGTCCCGTTGACCGAGGAGGACAAAAATGTCTTCAGGGGCTTGCTGCAAAGAATAGCCACCATGACTGACACCGAGATTGAGGCGTGGGATAATCGCTGCCTTGAAGAATGGTTAATGGAGAACGTTCCTCAACCATCTATAAGGGAGTTGTTTACCGACCTGGGTATGATCATGACCACAATTCCAAATGCCATTGATATGGCTGCAGGCGAAGTGCTTTATATTGCCAGGGATAACCTTTGCAAGACAAGACAGGTTCTCCAGGCCAGCTATCCCCTGGATGGGATGGAGGGAATCACAAAGGGGCTGGTTGAGGTAATCGAAGAAAATGGTGGTGAAATAAGGCTTAACTGCGAGGTCCAGGAGATAGTGATTCAAGACAAGAAGGCTCTGGGGGTTCGTATTCCTAGTAAAACACACATATATCAGGAAGAGTACAGGATATTTGAGACAGAGGTCATCTATGCGGATCGTGTTGTTTGCGCTGTCCCGATCTATCACTTAAGCAAGATTATTGATTTTAATCCTGAAACCAGTCCCTTACCCTGGTGGTGGGTCAAGCGTATCACTGATATCCAGCATGAGGTGACCGGCCTTATCGGGTATATGATCGGACTATCCAAGCCGGTTATTGACCCCAACAAACGCTGTTTCTTAAGCGCTTTAAAGACCAAACATGCAGGATTCCCGTTCCAGGGGTTCCCGGCTTCAAATTTTTCACCCCATGTGGCGCCTGAGGGGAAGCAGCTCCTTCATACTGATATTGTGTGTGAGCATTTTGAGGCGTCAGACAAATTTAAACGGGAGCGACTCCTGAATCTGATGTGGGAAGATGTCAAAGAAATGTTTCCCGGAATCGAAAAAAAGATGGAGTGGAGGCTTCCATACTATGTGGATGGCTGCGATGGTCTGGCCAGAAAACCGGGATTGGTAGGGAATTTTAAACCAGGGCTTATGGCCCCTGGGATCCCCAATCTTTATTTTGCAGGTGATACTTATGTTGGTCGAGGATTGGCAACAAACGGTGCTGCACTGAGTGCAATGAAGTGTGCAGATTTAATCCTGAAGGAGGTAGCAAAGGGATAAAACGCTCTAATATTATAGAATTATAGAAAATATAACTACTCAGGTGGATAGGATGAAGGCTTTTAGGTAAAAGACTCACAAAACCCTATAATAGCATAGCCATTCAAGTATCCTATTCCCCAAATACGGCTTTTGCCGCCCAAGGGATATCAGTATCCTTCGGCCTAGTATTCTTCAGGCTAATAACCTGAGCAGTTACTAGAAAACAAATAGAATAGGAGATCGACGATATGGTTAAGAAATTATGTGTCTTGGGTGCAGGGACAATGGGTGCAGGGATAGCCCAGGTAGCTGCCGAGCATGGGATAGAGACTGCCCTTAGGGATATTGAAGATGAGTTTGTTCAGCGTGGGTTAAATACTATAAGCAAGTTTATTGGAAGAAAGTTTGAAAAAGGCAAGATATCTCAGGCAGAGCATGATCAAATTATAGCACGTATAAAGGGAACAACCAGTATTAAAGAGGCCACTGAAGGGGTTGACATGGTTATCGAGGCAGTCATTGAGGATATTGACCTCAAGATGAAGGTGTTTAAGGAAATCGATGATCTTTGTCCGAAGGATGTTGTCCTCTCATCCAATACTTCAACGTTGAGTATTTCCAAGATAGCCTCTGCAACAAGATATCCGCAAAGGGTTATTGGTACTCATTTCTTTAGCCCGGTGCCTGTAATGCGACTTGTTGAGGTCATTAAAGGGGAAAAGACAGCTGATTTTGTGGTTGCGGCCGCAACAGAATTTTGCAAACATATTGGTAAGACCCCCATTATTGCTAAGGATGTCCCGGGGTTTATCGTAAACCGTTTCATGTGTCTGTTATATAATGAAGCGGCAAACCAGATCTATGCTGGTTTGGCATCAGTTGAAGATATAGACCTGGGGCTTAAGCTTGGGGCTAACCATCCTATGGGGCCGGTAGAGATCATGGATATGGCAGGTATTGACGTGGTATACAATGCCCTAAAGGCCATGTATGAAATGACAGGTGAAGAGCGCTATAAGCCATCACCTGTATTTGAGCAGATGATCAAAGACAACCATTTGGGTCGAAAAACCGGCAAGGGTTTCTATAACTACTCAGAATAACTAAGGAGACATCACATGGGACAAAATTTTTTCAAGAGGGATGATAAAGACGTCCGGTTCGTATTAAAAGAGCACCTCGGGATTCAAAGATTACTGGAATTTGATGCCTATAAGGATTTCTCCATGGATGATTTCGATATGATCTTAAAAGAGGCCATGAAGATCGCATCTGAAGAGATAGCGCCCACATTCCAGGATGGAGATAGAGATGGTTGCCGATTTGAAGGTGGAAAGGTTTACGTACCCAAGTCTTACCATCGATGCTGGGAGGTATTTAAAGAAGGAGGCTGGTTTGGCCTTGCTATGAACCCTGAGTATGGTGGGCAGGGTGTTCCTTTAGTTATCTCTGAGGCAACTCAAGAGTTCTTTATGAGCGCCAATTTTGCGTTTTGTTGCTTTTCAGGGATGGGCCCTGGGAATGGGTATATGATAGAGCGTTTTGGATCCAAGGAGCAAAAGGATTTGTTTCTGAAGAAGATGTATGACGGCACATGGGGTGGGACCATGTGTTTAACCGAGCCATCAGTGGGCTCTGATGCCCATATGGTAACAGTAAAGGCCACTCCTGATGGGGAGTATTATAAGATTCAGGGCACCAAGACATTCATAACATCTGGAGAGCATGACCTCACGGAAAATATCATTCATCTGGTAATAGCAAGGATTGAAGGGGCTCCTCAAGGAGCAAAGGGTGTCTCTCTCTTTATAGTCCCAAAGATCTGGGTGAATGATGATGGCTCTTTGGGGGAGGCTAATGATGTTACCTGCATAGCCCTTGAGCATAAGATAGGAATGAATGGATCTGCTACCTGCATGATGAATTTTGGTGAAAACGGTAACTGTCGAGCCAGGCTTGTAGGAGAGCCAGGTATGGGTCTGGCATACATGTTTCAAATGGTCAATATGGCAAGGATGGCGGTAGGGTTGGAATCAGTAGGTTTTGGTGCCAACATATATGCCAATGCATTAGACTATGCAAAGAACAGGATTCAGGGAACTCCCTTTGGTAAGAAAGGACACGACCGGGTTCGGATTGTTGAGCATGCAGACGTTCGTCGGATGTTGATGAATCTCAAGGCACTTACAGAAGGCATGAGGGCCCTTGTTTATAAAACATATTTTTTAGAGGATATTGCAAAAGCGAGCCCGGATGAAGAGGGACAAAAATGGGCCAGTAACAGGGTGGAATTGTTCACGCCGATTATAAAGGCATATTGTTCTGACAGAATATTTGAAATGGGCAGAGAGGGAATTCAAATTCTAGGGGGATATGGATTCACCAAAGAATATCCCATAGAACAGTATACCCGCGATTGCAAGATCCTGTCTATCTGGGACGGAACAAATTATATCCAGTCAGTTGACCTTGTTGGGAGGAAACTCAGGATGGAAGGTGGCAAGGTCTTTATGGATTGGATTGATGAGGTTCTACGGTTTATCCATGATAATAGTTCTGTGAGTACTTTAGCTGACGAGATGAAATTGGTTGAGGAGGCAGTCCAGGTGGTTGTAGGGATTAGCCTTAGCTATGCTGATTACCTCAAAGAAGGAAAGGTTGCTCTTATTCCCTTGACTTCTACCAGGTTTTTAGACTGTTGCGCTGAGGTGGCAATCTCTTATCTTTTGCTGGAACAGGCCTTGATTTCCTTAAAAAGATTAGACGGGTTAGGGCCTGATCATTTTGATTATCCTTTCTATAGAGGAAAGATAGAAACCGCAAGATATTATGTGAGAAACTTCCTTCCAAATGTGTTTGGGAGGGCAAAGAGTATTAAATTGGAGGATATGTCTGCAATAAATATAGCAGAGGAGAGCCTTTAGAAGAGACGTTATCATAATTTATAAGGGGAGAATAAGATGGAAAAGATATACCTTGAAGATTATTCTGTGGGTGAGAAGATCGTATCACCTGCCAGGACCGTTACTGAAACAGATATTGTTATGTTTGCAGCCCTTACTGGCGATTGGCATCCATTACATACTAATGCGGAGTATGCTAAGGAAGGCCCCTTTGGTGAGCGGATTGCCCATGGCATGCTTACTCTGTGCATAGGTAGCGCCCTTATCTTCAGGCTGGGCATGTATGTGGCGCTTCCTAAATCATTTATTGCCTTTTATGGGATGGATTCCGTCAGGTTTGTTGGTGCGGTAAAGATCGGTGATACCATACACTGTGAAGTGGAAGTAGTGGCTTTAGATATAAAAGACGAAAAAAGAGGTGTCATTGTATCCAAAAATTCAATAAAGAATCAGCGAGGGGAGGATGCCGTTGTCTACACCACAAGGGCGCTTGTTGGAAGAAGACCGCAATCTTGACATCAAGGTGGTAAGAGATGAGGATATGATCTTACTAAACAGAAAGACAAGGTCTATCAAATACCCTTATGTCTTGGGGGCAAGGCTGAGAGCAGGACTTGGCAAGCCCTCTTATTCTATGGGCTTGGGAGATTGCATATTCTTAGATTTTTCCAGGGGTCTTTTTGCCATAGCAGATAGTCCTGAAAGGAATTCAGTGGCCTCGCGCAGATTTATGCTAAAGGTTGCCCAGATGCTGGAGAATTCCATTTTTGATATTTCAGGACATATCTATACAAAGAAAGAGATGAATAAAATCAAGAATAACCTAGCGGGTAAATCTCAAGAATTGCTTAAATCGATTCCATCTAATGAGAGCTGTACATTCACAGGCCTTTTTATAGCAAAGACAGATTATGGGATGAAAGGGATCGTATTCCATACAGGTGATAGTCTTCTTATCCGTTGTGATTTGGCCGCCGGAGAAGCGGATCAACTTACAGAGAACAATTTTTGGATGGTGGGAAAGGTGAGTCGGTTTTTTCAGGTAGATTATGTGGAAATCAGTGATGAAACGCGATTTCTACTTACTACAGACGGATTTTCTGACCTCAGGCCGCCAGAGGGTGTAGATAGAAAGGAGTTTATCTTAAGCCTTTTTAATAGATATAATGTTGAAGAAATTCCTGATGCCATTTTAGAAAAGCATGACTCAGGTCATGGCTATAAGGATGATATTGGCCTGATCAGTTTTAATCCCAATAAGATATCCTTTGATGGCAAGAGGATTATTATGGGTGGAACAGAAAGCCAAGATGAAAAGCTATTTCGAGAAAGGCAAAGGCAAGGATTTTATGAAGATGCCTATATCCCATTGGTCCTAAAGGAGGACCTTTTCATTGTTTCATAATAAGATAAAAGGAGACCAATATGTATGATGAGTATTTTGGCCAATCTCATATCATGTTGCGGGAAAGTGTGAGAAAATTTATAGCTAAAGAGATTGCACCTTATGTTGATGAATGGGAAGAAGAAGAGACCTTTCCGAGAGAACTCTACAAAAAGGCAGGTAATGCCGGCTTTTTAGGTTTGGGGTTTCCAGAGGAGTATGGTGGCAGTCCATGTGACATTTTTCACGAGGTGGCCTATACGGAGGAGATTATGCGCTGCGGTTCTGTAGGCTTGGCCTCTAGTCTTGGCTGCAATGCCATTGCCGTACCGCCAATCCTGGCCGTAGGGACCAAGGAACAGAAACAGAAGTATGTTCCACCTGTCCTGGCAGGAGATATGATAGCTGTTCTGGGTGTTACCGAGCCCAGTGGCGGTTCTGATGTAGCTAACCTCCTTACACGGGCAGTACGCAAGGGTAACAAGTACATTGTCAATGGATCCAAGACCTTTATTACCAGTGGCACTCGTGCTGATTATGTGACTACTGCAGTGCGCACTGGTGGGCCTGGGCACAAAGGCATCAGCCTCCTGATTATCGAGAAAGGAACCCCCGGTTTTTCTGTTTCCAAGAAGATCAAGAAAATGGGCTGGCTTGCCTCTGACACTGGCGAATTGTTCTTTGAGGACTGCGAGGTGCCAGTAGAGAATTTGGTAGGCCAGGAAAATCAAGGATTTTATGCGATTATGTTGAATTTTCAGAAGGAGAGGCTCTATCTGGCAGTAGAAGCCCATGCAGTTGCAGAGATCGCCTTGGAAGAGTCCATTAAGTATGCAAGACAGCGCAATGCCTTTGGAAGACCCCTTGTCGGGTTTCAAGTAACCCGCCACAAGCTTGCTGAGATGGCAACCTTGGTGGAGGCGTCCAAGCAATTCGACTATCGTGTGGCAGCCAAAATTAGCAATGGTCAAGATGCCTTTAAGGACGTATGTATGGCTAAGAATTTTGCTACAACTGCATGCGATAAGGTAGTGTATGATGCAGTTCAGATCCATGGTGGCTATGGCTATTGCAGGGAGTACATGGTGGAGCGACTTTATCGTGACTCGCGACTCTTTTCCATCGGGGGAGGCACCTACGAGATTATGAACGAGATTATCTCTAAGCAGATGAAACTATGATAATATGAAGGAGAAATAGATTGTGGAACTCGATCTTCATATCCATACCAGAAGATATTCTGGCTGCAGCAATATTGACCCAATAGCAGTCTTGAAGAAGGCTAAAAAGGTTGGCCTGGATGGTATTGCGCTGACAGAGCATGGTATTCGCTGGGGTGATGATAAGATTCAAGAATTGATTGAAAAAAGTAAGGTCTATGATCTCTTGGTAATCCCTGGTCAGGAGGTGGCCTGCTATACGTTCTACGGTGAATTCCAGGGCGAATTTCTTGTCTTCGGTTATCCAAAGAGCCTCGGGTCGAACAGGTCAGTTGAGGATGTCTTAACGCTTGTTCATAGGGAGGGCGGTGTAGTAATCGCAGCTCATCCTTTTAAGAAATTGCATAATGGAAATGGGGATGGCTACTATGGTGCTGGTGATTCTATTTATGGACTGGGCATAGATGGATTAGAGATTGAGCACCCATCTTATGATGAGGAAAGTCGCTCCCTAGCAAGAGATGCCATGAATATCATGCATATTCCCGGGATTG
>JAGGYK010000122.1 GCA_021162585.1 Deltaproteobacteria bacterium | reverse complement strand
GTATAAGACTAGACAAAGATTTATCTACACAAATACATGGTCTATATGTAATAGGTGATGGTGCAGGTATTACCAGAGGGCTTATCCAGGCAAGCTGCTCAGGCCCTATTGCAGCAAGGGCCATAGTCAAGTCAACAGTCTAAAAAACAGTCGACAGTCGACTATTCTTTTCCGACTGACGACTGCCGACTGATGACTGGCAACTGTCTCTTTTGACTATCTTTTAAGTTTTTGATCAGCAAATCCGAAATATAAGAAGGAGTAGAAAGGGGTATCAAAATTCCCAGAGTTGATAGGAGAGGATTATGGAGAAGACGCTTAGGAAGCCTCCAGAGAATCTGGAGATGATAAAAAAAGAACTTGAGTCGAAGAACAAGGAATTAGAGAATGCGCATGCCGAACTAAAGGCATTGCAGGCAAAGATACTCCAGTCCGAAAAGATGGCTGCCATCGGGCAACTGGCAGCAGGTGTAGCGCATGAGATCAACAACCCAACAGGTTTTATATCAAGCAATCTTAGGACACTGGACAAGTATGTGGGCAGGCTTATTGATTTCATCCAGGCCCAGTCTGAGATTATAGAATCCCTAAATGCAAAGCAGGCCTTAGAGGAACTCAAACAAAGGAGGAAAGAGCTCAAACTTGACTATATTATTGAAGACATAAAAGAGATGATCAAGGAATCCTCTGATGGCGCTGACAGGATAAGGAAGATGGTGCAGGATCTAAAGACCTTCTCAAGGACAGATGAACAGGAATACAAACATGCGGATATAAATGAGTGCATTGAGACCACAATAAATATTGTCTGGAATGAGTTAAAATACAAGTGTACCTTAAACAAGGAATATGGTGATATCCCGCTGACAAAATGCTATCCCCAGCAACTGAACCAGGTTTTCATGAATCTCCTGGTCAATGCAGCCCATGCAATAGAAAAACAGGGGGAGATAACAATAAGGTCGTGGCAAAGAGATGGTTTAATCAATGTTACCATATCAGATACAGGATGCGGAATCCCCAGGGAAAATTTAAACAAGATATTCGACCCATTTTTCACAACAAAGGATGTTGGCAAGGGCACAGGACTGGGCTTAAGCATAACCTATGACATAATAAAAAAGCACAAAGGGGAAATCAAGGTTGATAGCGAGATAGGAAAGGGGACTACCTTTACTATAAGTATCCCTGTTGTGGAGGGGATATGAAATGGATGAACAGATAAAAATCCTATGTGTGGATGATGAGGAAAATGTGCTAAGGGCTCTTAAAAGGCTCTTTCTTGACGATGATTATGAGATTCTTACCTGTACATCAGGGAATGAAGGGCTTGAGATCCTTGAGGGGACCGCCCCAATTCAAGTCATTATATCTGACTATAGGATGCCAGGGATGGACGGGGTGGATTTTTTAAAGGAGGTCCGTAAGAAGTGGCCTGATACAGTAAGAATCGTGCTTTCTGGATATGCAGACACAGCATCTGTGGTCTCTGCTATAAACGAGGGCCATATATACAAGTTTATACCAAAACCATGGAATAATGATGAGCTAAAGGTCACAATTGCAAATGCCATTGAGCGATACTTCCTTCGTCAAAAAAATATTAAGCTTACTTTTGAACTTAAACAAAAAAACGAGGAACTCAAAGATATAAATGCTAACCTGGAAGAACTTGTTTCAGAAAGGACTTCTGAGCTGATCTTCCAGAATAAAGTACTGATAAGATCCCAGAATATACTTGATTCATTACCTGTTGGTGTACTTGGTATAGATTCGGATGGGCTTATAGTACAGTGTAATAAGGCAGGAGCCGAACTATTTGGTGGAGGTGGGGGAATTATCATAGGGATGAATAGAAGAGATTTATTTCCTGAAGAGATAAATACATTTATTGAAGAAATTATAAAAAATAAAGAGCTATCTGAGCATGTATCAATCAATGGGGTTAGGGTTAAAGTAAAGGGAGTGTACATTAAACACTCTGAGGGCCAGGATGGCCTTGTATTGGTTTTTGATGAAGATGAAAAGGAGAGAGATGCCTGAGGCTGTATTATTTGTTGATGATGAAGAACATATTCTTAATGCTGTTGAGAGGCTATTTGTAGACAGTGATATTAGAATTCTCAAGGCCATTAATGGAGAGGATGCGATAAAGCTCATGAAAAGCCAGGATGTTGCTGTACTTGTCTCAGACAATATGATGCCTGGAATGAAGGGGACCACCCTTCTTTCAAAGGCGAAGGGAATATCCCCTGATACAGTTAGGATACTCATGACAGCCTATGCTGATCTTCCAACTGCCATTGATGCAATAAATCGGTGTGAGGTGTTCAGATTTGTTGTTAAGCCCTGGGAGAATGATGTCTTGATAAAGGTGGTGGAAGACAGCATTAACCGTTACAAGCTTATCCACTCCCTTAGAGAGGCGGATGAGGCTACATTGCTCTCCCTTGCACAGACAATAGAGCTTAAGGATCCTTACACCAGGGGACATTGTGACAGGGTTGCCGGATATGCCCTTATGATAGCTGATGCGCTGGACCTTCCCGAAGAGACAAAAGTGCAGATAAAATATGGTAGCTGGCTGCATGATTGTGGGAAGATAGGCGTTCCAGAGGAGATACTTAGAAATGGTGGCTCGCTCAACGAGGAAGAGTGGGAGATAATAAAAAACCATCCTGTATGGGGAGCTGATGTGGCAAGGCAGGCACACCTCTCTGAAGTGGTTGTGAACATAATACTATATCACCATGAAAGATATGATGGTAAAGGTTATCCATCTGGCATTAAGGATAAGGATATCCCCCTTGAAGCAAGGATAGTGGCTGTGGCTGATACATATGATGCCCTTACAACAGATAGGCCCTACAGTAAGGCATATAGTATGGAAAAGGCAATTGATATACTGGAATCTATGAAAGGAGAGAATCTTGATCCTGAAGTTATGGAAGTCTTTTTATCTCTTCTAAAGGTGTCAGAAAGACCTGTTGTCCGTTGACTGTTGTTTAGGTGAATAGTTGATGATTGATGGAACACGGAACATTGAACCTAGAACATTGAACTTTGAACCTGAAGTTTCCTATCTTCCCGACTGTCGACTATTGACTATCGACTGTCTTTCGACTCCCGACTGTTTTTAGGATTGATATTATAATTTTCATGTCTATTACCGATATAAGATAAATAGTAAGAGGGAATACCATGCAAGGAGGAGATTATGAAGATAATTACCTTTTTTAAAACATTACTTTTGGTAGGAATTCTGGTTCTACCCTGCTCTCAAGTCCTTGGGATGCAAAAGGTATTTTTTGTCCACAGCTATGACTCCAAAAATGTATGTGGGGTCCCACAACAGACTGGCGCAGTAAATATGTTGGAAAAATTGGGATACGAAGAGGGTAAAAATATTCAATACCAAACCTTTTATATGGACACAAAGAAGACATATACGACGCCAGATCAACAAAAAGAGAGGGGAAAGATTGCTTTGGCCATGATCAAAAAATTTGATCCTGATGTGGTCGTGGTAATGGATGACAATGCTGTAAAATATGTGATGCTGCCTCTGGTTGACAACAAATATCAAGTGGTTTTTTCCGGCATGAATGGCCAGGTTGAAGATTATGACAAGATGAAGGAATTCATGGAAACGAGGGAGAGGCCCGGCCACAATGTCACCGGGGTTATTGAATACATGCATTTTGCTGAATCTTTTAGATTGATGCAAAGGATTATCCCTACCTTAAAAAAGGTCATGTTTATTACAGACAAAACTCCCACTGGTAATGGCATTACCAAGGCCCTAAAAATGGACATGCAGCGAGACCCTGCGTTCCCGGTTGAAGTGGAAATCAGACGAGCTGAGAGCTTTGGGCAATATAAAGATTTGATCCGAGAGGCAAATAAACGAGACGATGTCCAGGCGATTTATCCCATAGCTGTTGGTCTTAGTGCGCCACCTCCAAAAAACCGGGTTGTTGCCCAAGAGATTTTTGCCTGGACACTAGAAAACAGTACTAAACCTGATGTAGCCGGAACCTTCTTTTTCTGCAAATTCGGTCTCCTTGGAGGTGCGACTGTGGATTTTCCTGCCATGGGAGAGGAGACAGGGATGAAGATTGCACGAATTTTGAGAGGTGAGAAGGCAGGGGATATCCCTATAGAAGATTGTAAGAGATTTGCTATTTCTGTTAATCTTGCCCGGGCTGAGCAACTGGGCATACAAATCCCTTATAATATCTTAGGGGCAGCTGACCATATATATAAGGTTATGGCCCTTTATCCAGAGTATACCAGAGCAAGAAAAGGAGAATAGCTTATGCAGAGAAGACAATTTTTTTGGGGGACTGGAATCTTCCTGATCTTGGTTCTTATACCGGGATTACTTTTGGCAGGAAGCATCAGGAAACAGGTTTTCTTTGTGCAGAGCTACGAACCTGGGGTGGGATGTGGGGCACTCATTGAAAAAGGCCTTTTGAAAGGACTTAAAGATCTTGGTTATGAAGACGGAGAAAATATCGACATTGTTCGGCTCTCTTTAAAAGCTAGAATGACAAACATCACACCAGAAAAGATTCAAAAAGAGGCTAAAGATACTATTTATAGAATAAGGGATAAAAAACCCGATCTGGTGGTTATTTTTGATGATATTGCTTGCGAGCATGTAATGCTGCCCCTTGCCAAAACCGATATCCCGATTGTATTTACTGGCATGAATGTATCCCCAGAGTTCTATAATACCCGGAGGGAATTTATGGTCTCACGTGCAAATCCATCCTTTAACATTACCGGGGTAACTGAGGAAGCGGATTATATTATGATGTTTAGACTTATGCATAGAATATTTCCACGGGCCCGAAGATTTGCTGTGACATATAGCTGTAATACCCCTTTTAATGTTAGAATGTTTAACGAATTTCAGGAACAAGCTGGAAAGATAGAAAAATCGTGTCAGTTATCTATGGTAGCTGTTCAACCTGTAGGAACTGTACATGATTTTAAACAGGTGGTAAGCCGTTTCAATGGGGCAAAAGATATCGACTTTGTTTTTGATCTGTGCCTTAGCTCTCTTCTCGATGATCAGGGGAAGGTCGCACCTGTTAACCAAGTTATTCAATGGATGAGCTTGAACCAGAAAAAGCCGGGTTGCACCTTCCTCGATTCTAGGGTCAAAGAGGGATACCTTACAGGGACAGTTATTAATCTAGAAGAATGTGGACGACAAGCATCCAGGCAGGTAGTACAGATTCTAGAAGGTGCCAACCCAGGTGATCTTCCCATTGAAAGGCCCGCTGATATTTACATAGCTGTCAATAGGGCCAGGGCTGAACATCTAGGGATCAAGCTCCCCGGTGATATCATTGAAGCAGCCAAGGTCGTATATCACGTGTTACCAGCAAAGCCAAAGAGGCAGTAGACAAATCTGGGTAATCGAGCTATGAGCCGAGAGAGAAAGCCAATATTATACAGTCTTGGAAGCAAGTTTTTGATTACATCGGTTGTTACACTGGTCGTTGTCATGCTGGTGGCTACTTTGTTTTCCATTTCTCTCATCCGAAAGAACATACAACGGGAGATGGAGGGTCACCTTAAATCTGATTCTTCTATGTCTGAGTTGATTTTCAAAGGCCGACTGCAAGAACTTAAAGACCTGGTGAATTTGATCGCAGCAGACAATACTGTGAAGGTTACCCTGGACCTTGGAATAATTCCGCAATTAGAAGAACATCTAAGAAAAACAATTTCAAGGAACAAGCTTGATTTTTTCATGATAACTGATGATAGTGGTCTTTGTACTTGTTGTTCTCCGGCTGTTAGGACAGATTCTTCCTTTTTGCAACAACAAGTAGCAGAAGGCCTCCATGGTAAATCCACCTCTGGTCTTTATTTAGGCAATTACAACCCTGAGCCTAATGAACCATCTTTTTCTGCACCAACTCATTTAGGTAAAGACCTAATAATGGTAGCTGTTGCCCCAGTTTGGGTGAGACAACAAATAGCAGGGACTATAAGTCTTGGAAGACTGGTAGCCAGTGATACAGAGATGATAGGCCTCATGAAGGAGAACATAGAATCTGATATAATGATCTGGCAGATGGGAAGAGGAGTAATTGCATCAAGCCTTTGTCCAGATGACCTTGCCAGATTTTCTACACCTCTAGAACAGCTATTAGAGGTGGCAATACTAAAAAAATCAGATAAAGAAAGAATATATGCAGCTAACCTATCAGTTGATGATAAAGATTTCTTAATAGCAATATGCCCTATTAGAGATTTCCACGATAAAACAGTAGCCTATGTTACCCTCTTCAAGGGTATAGAATTCTTAAAAGTGCTGGAAAAAAAGACCATAAAAAACATGATCCTAATTTCACTATTCGGTATTTGTGTGGCTATTCTTTTCATAGTCATTATTACACGTTCTATCTCCAGACCCATCAAAAAGACAGTTGAAGCCATGGTTGCCGTGACTGAAAAGGATGATCTTACCCAGCATATTGATATAGATACAAAAGGGGAGGTTGGGAGATTAGTCTCTGCTTTTAATGATATGGTTGACACTATAAGGGAGTCAAGGGCAAGGCTTCAAGAATTGGCTGATACCCTTGAGCAGAAAGTCCAGGAGCGTACCCGTGATCTTGAACAAGCCAAGGGCC
>JAGGYK010000165.1 GCA_021162585.1 Deltaproteobacteria bacterium | reverse complement strand
CCAACCCCATTGGTGCTACAGCCATGCTAAGGCCGGCTGAGGCTGCTCTTCAGATCAGAGGCGATGCCGGGGACCATCAGATCAAGAAAGAGGTAAAGCATGGCCTGGCTTCAGGATTTGGTGGGACATTGTGGACAGTTTTAATAATGCTTGAGAAATATCTGGACTGGTAGGAGGTGTAAGATGGCTGAATATTATGGAGTAACAGTAGAAGATATATTTAATACCATGGAAGAGCGCTTCCGCCCTGATAAGGCTGAAGGTATAGATATGACCATAGGGTATGACATTGCTGGCGAGGGGGGAGGCAAGTGGACTATAACAGTGAAAGATCAGACATGTAGTGTAAAGAAAGGGTTGGCCTCTAAGTGCACTGTCGTTATGCGTATGGCAGCCCAAAACTTTGTTGGTTTGAATCTGGGAAAGATCGATGCTGTTAGTATCTTTACTGCTGGTAAGGTCAAGATAGAAGGGGATATGGAGGCAGCAGGTACCTCAGCTAAGTTGTTTAAGAGGTTTAAGGCAGAAGGCGCTGAGGAGGCCGAGGAGTTGATCCGTTTGAAGTGTGTCCCCTCCATTGACCAACGTTTTGCTACAGGTCCTATTATGGGCAGGTTTTTTGCGGGGCTTAAAGAACGTAAGTTTTATGCTAATAAATGCCCCAAGTGTGGTAGGGTTCAGATTCCCCCTAGAGAAATCTGTGCTGACTGTCGCGTGCGCTGTACAGAATTTGTAGAGTTAGGGCCAAAAGGCAATCTCCTTTTACTTGATATCTGCTATTATGCCAGTCCTGATCCTCTTACTGGTGAGGTTCGTGAGACCCCGTATGCAGTGGCTGTTGTGCTTCTGGAAGGGGAAGGACCTGTAGAGAAGAGAGAAAGCTTTACTCATTTTATAAAGAGCTCAGATATAGAGAGGGCAAACTTTGGGGATAAGATACGGCCTGTCTGGGCAAAGGAATGTACAGGGGGTTTTGACGATCTTTTATACTTTGAGATTGAGGATTAAAGGAGGGGATAAGCATGGCTACTCATAAAGAAGACACCAGATATTGTTTTGTTCAAGAAGGAAAGATGGCGCTTCCAAATCAGTATTTTGCAGGAAGGGTAGGCTCTAAGTTCATAATTAGTCTAAGGGACAAGAAAAAGATATTAGGGGTTAAGTGCAATAAGTGTAACAAGGTATTTGTCCCTCCAAGGGAATATTGTGAGAGATGTATGTCGAGGTTGGATGAGAACTGGGTGGAGCTATCCAATGAAGGGGTAATAACGAATTATACAGTAGTTCACTACAATGATAAGCATTTGCCCAGAAAGGCCCCATACATCCTTGCACTGATAAAGTTAGATGGTGCAGACACATCTTTTCCTCATATTGTTGAAGGTATTGAGCCTAATAAGGTCACAATTGGTATGAAGGTAAAGGCGGTCTTTGCTGAGGAGACCACGAATACAATATTGGATTTAGATCACTTTGAGCCTATGTAAAAATAAGACATACTTCAGCGCCATGTGGATAAGGAAGGTCTTTGAGCTCTACAATATGTAGGCTATGGGAGCACAATGACTATGTAGATTTTCGATTAGTAAGGCAAAAAAAAGATTTAGGAGGATGCAATGGATTTTTCTTTCAGTGATGAACAAAGGATGTTTAGGGATACTATTTACCGATATGGTAAAGAAGAGATCACTCCGCTTTGTGAGGAAGCGGATCTAAAGGGCGAATTCAGTTATGAGATTTGGAATAAAATGGCTACCATGGGCATTCTTGGTCTCCCGTTTCCGGAGGAACTGGGTGGGCAAGGCGCTGATATTGTTTCATGTTGCATTGCTGGCGAGGCCTTAGGCCATGCAGGTGTGGATGGGGGGAGTTTGCTCGCGATGGGGGCTCATACATATCTTTGTGGGGAGACAATCTTTAATTTTGGTACAGAAGATCAGAAGAAGAAATACATACCAAAGTTGGCATCGGGCGAATGGATAGGTTGTATGGGTATAACAGAGCCGTCATGTGGATCTGATGCTGCAGCTCTAAGGACTACTGCAGTCAAAAAAGGAGACAAGTATATTTTAAATGGTTCAAAGACATTTATAACAAACGCGCCAGTTGCAGATGTTATGGTGGTTTATGCCACTGTTGATAAATCAAAAAAACATGAGGGTATTACTGCATTCATTGTAGAGAAAGATTTCCCAGGTTTCTCAACGGGCAAACCTTTTCACAAGATGGGGATGAGGGCATCAGCTACATCTGAGGTCTTTTTTGAGGACTGTGAGGTGCCTGAAGAGAATCGCCTTGGGAAAGAGGGTTTAGGTTGGTTGATGGCCCTTAGTAGTGTAGAATGGGATCGGTCTACCTTACTTTCTCCTGCAGTTGGCGCGTCTATGGGTGGGCTAGAAGAGTGTGCAAGATATGCGAATGAAAGATATGCATTTGGCCGCCCCATCAGGAAATTCCAGGCTATACAGCACAAGATTGCTGATATGAAGGTATTTTTAGAGGTTATAAGGCTTTCCATATATAGGGTGGCATCTGCAAAGGATAAAGGAGTTATGCTGAATCCTTTGACTGCAGCTGTTAGTAAGTTATATGTAGGTGATGTCGGCCTCAAGACAGCATCTGATGCCGTGCAGATATTTGGTGGGTATGGATTTATGCATGAGTATCCAGTGGAAAGAGGTTTTCGGGATACAAAATTGGGAGCTATTGGTGGTGGTACATCTGAGGTTATGAAGATGATCGTATCAAGGATCATGTTAATGTAATAAAAGGTTATAGGAGCGTAGATATGGATTATGAACTGACAAAGGATCAAAAAGAATTGCAAGAGGAGGTGGCAAGGTTTTGCAGAGAAGAGATTGCGCCCAGGGCCAGGTTGCTTGATGAGAGTCCTAAAGACAAGGTTGGGGGGATGCTGAGGGAAAATCTGAAGAAGCTCACCAAGATCGATTATTTAGGTCTAGGTTTAGATACGCGTTATGGAGGTAAGGGGCTTGATTTGATCAGTCAATGTATAGCGAGTGAGGAGGTAGCTAAGGCCTGTGCGTCCACCTTTCTTTCTGCCTGGTCAAGTGCATATCTATTTGGAGCTATGCTTCAATTGTTTGGGACAAATCTTCAGAGAGACAAGTATCTATCTGGATTGATAAAGGCAGATATAGTTGGGGCTTTAGCGTATACAGAGCCAGATGCCGGGGTAGATATTGCTGGGATAAATACTATAGCAGATAAAAAGGGTGATAAGTGGGTTATAAATGGCACAAAGGATCTGGTTACTAATGCCTCTATTGCGGATGTGTTTTTAGTGCTTGCTTATACAGACAGGGATGCTGGAGATGGCTCAGGCATGACATTATTTATTGTAGATAAAGGCACGAAGGGGCTTAGTATTGGGTCTCCCATTGAGACTATGGGTCTTAGGGGTGCGTCTATAGCAGGGATAAGTTTAGATAATTGTGAAATTTCTGATGATAGCGTGCTTGGTGGTGATGTAGGCAAGGGGTTTAATCAATTGGAGCGTATACTTGAGGTTGGAAGACTGGGTATGGCTACTATGTCTATTGGTATTGGCACAGCTTGTATGGACAACGCGACTCAATATGCCAAGGGCAGAAAGGCATTTGGTAGGCAGATAGGAAAGTTTCAGGAGGTCGGATTCAAATTAGCGGACATGTTTACCTATAATGATCTTGGCCGGATGTTGACATATAAAGCGGCTTGGTCGTTTGAGCAAGGAGAAAAAGAGGCAGGGGTTTTGGCATCGTGTGCCAAGTTATTTGCCAGTGAGGCAGTGACGAACATTGCCAATTGGGCCCTTCAGGTTTTTGCTGGGCATGGATATGTCAAAGGTACAGATATAGAGAGGTTGTATAGGGATGCAAGATTTTGTGAGATTGGTGGTGGTACATCGGAGATGCAACGCTCTATTATTGCAAATGATGTCTTAGATGAATTTTTGCATTAGTGTATGTCAGTGTATATTAATACCAAGTTGCAATCAAGTCATTGCGAGGAGCGAAGCGACGTGACAATCTTAGTCTTTAGATTGCTTCTCCTCGCTTGCAATGACAGTTGTACCTGATTGAATGCAACTTGGTATAAGGGGACACGAATTATGACGGCAGATTAAAGCTCTATCAATATAGAAGAGATTGATTTTGTGCATATATCTTTAATTTAATGAAGAGGGGAGGTCTTAAAAGATGGGGGGTAAGAATTTAGGTTTTAAGATTTTTTTAGGTATGGCCATTGCATTTTTGATAATGTCTCCCTTTTACATAAGTTTTAGCCAGGATGTCGAATCCTTAATCAAGGAAGGAGATAAGCTATGGGCCCAAAGAGGTGATATAGACAAACTCAAAGGGAGTATTGCCTTTTATGAGAATGCATTGAGGGTAGATCCGAAGAATGAGGATGCCCTTGTGAAACTTTGTCATGCTTACTGTTATATGGGTTCTTATGTGCTTATTAAAAAGGCTGAAAAAAAGGAGATGTTTGAAAAAGGAATAAAGACTGGAGAATCTGCTGTTGAGATAAATCCCCAAAGCGCTGGAGGGAATTTCTGGCTTGCTATAAACATGGGCAGGTTAGGGGAGCTAAAGGGTGCTGTGAGCAGTGCGTTTATGCTGCCCAAGGTGATAAAGCTTCTTGATATAGTCGAGGAGGTAGAGCCAGGTTATTTTCATGGAGGATACTATCGATTCTGGGGAAGGGTGTTTTATAAGACACCAGGATTTATTTTAGGTATTCTAAGCAAGACTCTACCCGAGAAGCATCGCAAGCCAGGGGGTTATACCAAGGAAGATCAGATAATATCTTATCTGGATGCAATTAAGATCGAACCAAACTTTTTCATGAATCATGTGTATCTGGCAGAGTCTTATCTCCAGCTCAAGAGGCTGAATTTGGCCAGGGAAGAGCTTGAGTGGGTAATCAATACTCCAGTAGGGATACTGCCAGAGGCAATGCCTGAGAATAACTACTGGAAGGAAGAGGCAAAAAAATTATTAGAGGAGATAAAGAAGTAAAGGGTATAATAGGCTGTTCATATTATATTATTAAAATTGACAGTCTCGTAAAAAGTCGGAT
>JAGGYK010000179.1 GCA_021162585.1 Deltaproteobacteria bacterium | reverse complement strand
TATATAAAGTTATATCTAGAAAACATTTGGGGCAAAGTGCTATCATTTCACCACAAGGACAGGCATATACATTCCGTAAGTCTTTCATGATTACCTTTTTTGCACACTCCATAATTGTACTTACTGTTTTCTGCTGCATACATCACTCAACCCAGATTATACAGCCAGCTCCCTGGGTCAAACCACCGCAGATAGCACAAGCTGCATAGCCTCCACCACTTTCCTTTAGATTGTAGGCCGCCGTCATCATTAGACGTGCCCCACTTGCAGTATTAGGGTGACCAATGGCAATGGCGCTGCCGTTTATATTTAATTTACCTTTTAACTCCCTATATTTGTTATCATCGTTGTCCAAAATAGGTTTCGAAGATACCTCTTTTACCATCTCAGTATAATCACTCACCAAAAATCTTTCATTAGATAGAAGCTTACATGAAACGAGGGGTACGCATGCAAAAGCCTCATTAATCTCAATAAATTTCATATCATCGATACCCAATCCTGTATCATTCAAGCATTTTTTGATTGCAAATCCAGGAGATACTGGCATTATCCTGGGTTGAAGAGCTACCGTCGACATTGTTACAATAGTGTAAATAACATCAAGTCCTAACTGCTCAGCTTTTTCTCTCTTCATTATTATTTGGGCAGTTGCACCATCATTCATTCCTGGAGAATTCCCAGCAGTGCAAGTTGGATTACCGAAAACTGGTTTGAGCTTGGCAAGTGCTTCCCGACTAATACCAGGACGATACTGCTCGTCAATCTCTAACAAACTTTTATCAACTATATTTCCTTTTTTATCTTTCTTAACTATTTCCATGGGCTCCATTTCGCGTTTGAAAAAACCACGCTCCCAGGCTTTGCCATAATTTACATGGCTGGCATATGCAAAATCATCCTGTTCCTCTCTTGATACATTATATTCAACAGCTACATTCCCGGCATCACTGGCAACTGGAGCATAATCTTTATATCCAAGAGGAATGAGAGGGTCCTCGATAAGAAATGAGGTGTGACGTTTACCTTCCCACCTTATTCCACGTAATAGGAACGGAACTGTACTGAAACTAGTGGAACCGCCAGTCATTACAATTTCAGCCTCTCCTAATTGGATACTTCTAGCGCCATATTTCGCAGCATTCATTGCAGAAATACATGCCTGATCAAATGAAACTGACGGCTTTTCAGGCGGAACCCCGGCCTTTATCATAGTTTGGCGAGCTACCACTGGAGTATACGGGTCTTTAGTATTAGTTGTATCACCATTACCCCACCAGACTTCGTCAATTAATTGAGCATCCAAATCTATTTTTTTCATAGCATTCTTCATCGCAAAAGAACCCAGATCATAAATATCAATATTTCTTAAAGATCCACCAAAACGACCGAAAGGTGTCCTTACTGCGCTTACACAAACTATGTCATCTTTACCTTTTTGAAAATTCATATCCTAAACTAAAAACTCTCCTTTCTTTCTCAATCTTAGAGAAGCCAATCACATGGCAACCCACCCACCATCAACGCTCAGAATTACACCAGTGCAATAGCTAGCTCCGGGAGATGCCAAGAATAATGTTGCAACCTTCAGATCATCATCTCCGCCAAAGCGTCGCATAGGAACGAAATTTAATATATGTTTTTCATTTCTCTCCAAAGTTACCTGGCTCATTTTTGTCGGAAACCATCCTGGAGCAATAGCATTGACAGTTATATTATATTGTGCCCATTTCACGGCCAGATCCTTGGTCAAGCCAGCAATAGCCGCCTTACTGGTCTGATAGGCAACTGCATCCATAAATTCAGCCGATGCTCCTACAAAAGCCGCTATGGAGGCCACATTAATTATTCTTCCATACCCCTGTTTAGACATTATTTGGCCAGCTTTCTGGCACATAAGCCAAGAGCCAGTAACATTGGTATTTATAACCTTTTGCCAGCCATCCAAGGGATACTCAAGAGAAGGTGCACCCCAAGTGGCCCCAGAATTATTTACCAGAATATCAACCCGGCCGAATTCTTTCATTATTTGTTTGTAGAGTATATCAACCTCGTCAAAATTAGTAACATCACACCGGGCAGGGGTTACCCCAATACCCAGATACTCTTCCATAGTTTGGGCTACTTCGGTACATCGATCGAGTTTTCTAGAGGCCAGAATTAAGTTAGCTCCTGCTTCTCCCAGTGCGTAGGCCATCTGCGCCCCTATGCCAGTAGCTCCTCCGGTGACTATAGCCACCTGACCAGACAGGTCTAACAGTTCTTTTACATTTCTCATATAGATTCCCCCTTCTCTAGTAGATCAAATGGAATTCTAGTATTCATAAAATCCACGACCTGTCTTCCGTCCCAACAATCCTGCCAATACTCTCTTTTTCAACAACGGATGGGGCTTATACCTGTCACCAAAATCACGTTCCATAGTTTCCATGCCGTGCATAGCTATTTCTGCACCTACTAAATCTAACAATTTGCAAGGGCCCATGGGATGGCCTGCACACAACTCCATGGCCTTATCAATATCCTCTGGTCTGTTTCCTTCTTGAACTAGTTTAACGGTTTCATTCAGTAGCACGTCAAGTAAACGGCTCACGATAAAGCCTGCAAAATCAACAGCCATAACCGGTTCTTTTCCTAGTCTCTTCACATACCCCAGAGCAATCTCCGTAGTCTCATCTGAGGTAAGTTGCCCACGGATAATTTCTACGCCTTTCATGAGTGGCACAGGGTTCATAAAGTGGATACCTATGATTTTGTCACCCCGATTGGTAACACTGGCAATTTCTGTAATCGGAAGTGCTGAAGTATTACTCCCCAAAATAGCCTCAGGTTTACATAACGTCTCAAGTTCTTTAAACATCTTCTGTTTAAGCTCAAGGTCCTCAAAGACAGCCTCCACCACTAAATCCGCATCTTTGCAAGCCTCCTCTAAGACTGAGGTAAACTTAATACGATCAAGTGCAATGCCCATATCTGTCTTTGCCATCTTTCCCTTGCTCACCATTTTGCCCAAACTCTTCTCAATAGTATCCTTGGCTCTATCGAGAGCATCACTATAAATATCTTGTAGCACCACATCGTACCCAGCCACAGCACTTACTTGGGCTATGCCGCTACCCATAGCACCAGCCCCAATTACACCTATATTTTTCAACTCCATAGCCAACCTCCTGTATGCTTTACTATTTATCCCTAAAAGCAGGTTTTCGTTTTTCAATAAATGCTAACATTCCTTCATTATGGTCTTCAGTGCCAAAGCAATCGGCAAAGCATTCAATCTCAAATTCCAGTGCCCTATCTAGATCAAGGTTGAAACCACAATTAAATGCTGTCTTTGCCAGCATTAGGATCGGCAACGATTTGCTAGCAATATTGGAGGCCAATTTTCTAGCCTCTGTGATAAGTTTATCTAGAGACACAACTTTGTTGACCAGTCCTAATTCATAGGCACGTTCCGCATCAATTACTTCTCCAGAATATACCAGCTCTTTAGCTCTGCCTATTCCGACCAATCTTGCAAGTCTCTGAGTTCCACCCCCACCAGGAATTAGTCCCACGTTAATCTCTGGTTGGCCGAACTTTGCATTGGTAGAGGCAATTCTTATATCACATGCCATTGCTACTTCACAGCCCCCACCTAAAGCAAAGCCGTTGATGGCAGCGATAACCGGCTTCGGAAATTCCCCAATCTTCCCCTGAGTCTTATTAGCCAGCATTGCAAATTCTCTGGCTTCCATAACTGAACATTTCTGCATCTCGGTTATGTCTGAACCAGCTGCAAACGCCTTTTCACCTTCACCGGTAAGTATAACTACCCGAACCCTATCGTTTTTCCTCAGTTCATCAAACGCCTTCCCAAGTTCTGTGAAAACCTGGCGGTTAAGAGCATTGAGTGACTCAGGCCTACTAATAACTACCAGCGCTATACCTTCATCGATACTACATTTGACTGTGTTATACCGAGCCTCCATTTACATAACCTCCTTTGTCCTCTAAAAGGCCTACTCTTCTTTTGTTTTGTTTTCTGTGAGTACAGCAAATTCCATACCAACCTTTTTTCTATTAGCCTCTGTTAGATTCGCACTACAGATGCTTTGGGGTTTTGTCCAAGATTGTTTTATTCTGGGACAGATATATAACATATCAGTTGTCACATCATGGTACATTTTGAGGGCATAATTCTCACAACTACCATTAGTCAGAAAAAAGATCTGCTTTCATTTCTACAGTCAATCCGTCAGTATTTAGCAATCGTTTAGCTAACCCCTCTATCTTAGGAAGTTCATAGCCAAAGAAATATCGAAAGGTATACATCTTTCCCTGATAGAAATTAGCATCTGCCTCTGAAAGACCATCCTTGTTTTTCAAGGCCTTCTGAACGGATAGGGCTTGAAGCAACCATTGCCAGGCAATGGCAATAATTCCAAAGAATTCCAGATAGAGGGTTGCATCGGCCAGGAAAAGCTCAGTATTCCCTTCGTTTCTCACATCTATTAAATGAGAGGTAACATCCCGAAGCTTCTCTAGTGCATTTCTAAGTTCCAGGCTATATGGGTTAAGCTCAGAATCATCTTCTGTCGCTCTGATAACCTTTTGAACCTCTTCTAAATATAGCTGAAAGGCCTTGCCATTTTTCATAGTGACGTTTCTTCCAAGAAGGGTTATCCCGTGAATACCTGTAGTGCCTTCATGAATGGGATGGATCCTAACATCCCGATAGTATTGCTCTAAAGAAAATTCATCACAGTAACCATATCCCCCTAGACACTGGAGGGCCTGAGATACGGATAAAATACCCATCTCTGAGGGATAGCTCTTTGCCACTGGTGTCAAAAGATCCAGCAAAAGGCTATACTTTTCTTTTTCCTCTCCTTCTAGGACAATCTGCAAATCACTATATTTGTTGCACTGGAAAAGAAGAGAAAGAGAGCCCTCTATGATAGAACGTTGAAAAAGTAGCATCCGCTTCACGTCCGCATGCTCGATAATAGGTATCTGAGGTAGAGTAGGATCCTTGGATGTCAATCTTCTTCCCTGAGGCCGTTCTTTAGCATATTCCAAGGCAGCATAATATGCAGCTGAAGCAATGGCTGCTGCACCAAGACCTATTAAAAGCCGCGATGCGTTCATCATCTGAAACATGTAAGCCAGCCCTTTATTAGGTTCCCCTACCAGGTAACCGCGGCAATCATCATTTTCCCCCAGGCTCAACTGATTAATGGGACACCCCCTGTAACCTAGCTTATGGTAGGTCCCTGTTACGTTAACATCGTTAAAGATTAATTCTCCATTTTCATCAATTCGCTTGTTTGGTACTACAAACAAGGAAATACCTCTTGTACCAACAGGAGATCCTTTAATCTTAGCAAGTAATAGATTGACTACATTTTCAACGCCATCATGCTCAGATGCAGAAATGAAGATCTTCTGACCTCGAATCTTATAATAACCCTGATTAGTAGGCTCAGCAGAGGTAATAATGTCTGCAAGAGAACTTCCGGCTTGAGGCTCGGTTAAGGCCATGGTCCCTTGCCACTGGCCAGCAAACATCTTGGGAATATACGTTTCTATCATCTCCTCTGATCCAAAAGACTCAATAAGACGAGCCGCTTCAGTGGTAAGTATAAGATAAGCACTTGTAGAATAATTAGCTGCTGCAAAGATAAAATTGGGAATAAGATCAACCATACGGGGAATCTGTTGTCCTCCAAGTTTCATAGGGGCAATAGCAGAGATCCATCCCCCTTCCCCAAACTCATTCATAAAGGTCCTTACTGCTGGGTGAACTTTTACATGACCATCAACAAACTCTGGAGGGTTTCTATCCATTTCCTCAAGTTTAGGCCTAAGCAGATCCATCCCTATCTTCATGGCGGTTTCTAAGACCATATCAAAGGTTTCCCTTGAGTGTTCAGCATAATAAGGATATTGAAGAAGAGATGTTACATCAAAAACCTCATATAGTAAAAATTTTAGATTCCTTTCGCTCAAAAATTTTTCTCCCATTATTTCACTCCTATTTTACTTTTTAGAAATGACTTGATAAACCATAAAAACACCCTCAGGCCATGGTATATCCTCCATCAACAGTGACAACGCTACCCGTCATATATGAAGCAGCATCAGATGCCAAAAACACTATAACATTCGCTATTTCCCTTGATTCTGCAAGTCTTGGGATAGGATTTGTCTTGATAACTTTTTCCATAAGTATATCCCTTGACTTGCCAAGTAGAGGTGTATCAACTACTCCAGGAACTACAGCATTGGCATTTATATTAAACCTTGCCAATTCCCTAGCTATAGACTTGGTAAAACCCAATACTCCCGCCTTTGCAGCAGCGTAATGCGATACATTTGCTACCGAACCTACCCTCCCTGCAACAGATGAGAGAGATACAATTCTTCCATAGCAACGTTCTATCATATGGTTAACAACTGCACGCGTGCAATTATAAACTCCTTTAAGGTCAACATTTATCACCATATCAAACTCTTCCTCATCCATCTCCTGTATGGGTTTTGCAGGATATATCCCTGCATTATTAACAAGTATATCTACCTTGCCAAAGGTTTCTAATATCTCTTCAACTACCTGACTAACCTCTGTAAAACTTGCTACATTAGCCTTTATAGCAATGGCATTCCCACCCTTTTTCTCAATTTCACCCACAACTTTTTGGGCACTATCGAAAGATATATCATTGACAGCTACCTTTGCGCCCTCTTCAGCAAAAAGCAATGCTGTTTGTTCACCTATCCCGCTTCCAGCACCTGTGACTAACGCAACTTTATCCCTTAAATCTAGATCCATTTTACACCCCCCTTATTTCTAACAGGCTGTTGCCCACAAGACTTCTTTCGAGCGGGCATTATAAATTTTTTGCAAATACATCTTGGTAAAATAAAAAGATAGCGATTTCAACTGCTTGAGACTGAAGGATGAGTTTTGAGATCGCCCAAAGCAAGCCTGAGGTGTATCAAAAATGTTTTCGACAAACGAGAAAGGATCCCAACAGGCCTCTTAAAGGCTAACATGTTACTTTCTTCCCTCGTCTAACCAAGATTGTAAATAACTATACACAGACCAAGCACCATCCACAACTAAAGTATGTCCAGCTATGTAATCAGACTCATCTGATGCTAGAAATACAGCAGCGTTAGCTACATCCTCCGGTAAACCCATTCTCCCAGCCGGTGCTCTTCTCGCAAGGGCTTCTTCATCATATTGACCTTTTTTAATTAAATCCTCTACCATCTCAGTTTTTATGTAACCAGGAGCAATAGCATTAACCCTAATGTTATACCTTGCCCAGTCGCACGCCAAACTCTTTGTGAGCATGATAACCCCTCCTTTAGCAGTGCAATATGTTGCTCTTATAGGTAAGGCTCCTATGCCCGCTATAGAGGCTATGTTAATAATATTTCCTCTCTTACGATTTATCATTTCTCTACCTACTACCTGACTGCAAAAAAATACACCATTAAGATCTATACCTATACCCTTATTCCAACGACTCTCTTCTAACTCCTCAGAGGGTCCAACTATGGATATTCCTGCATTGTTTACTAATATATCAATCTTCCCGAACTCTTTTATGGCTGTTTCAACCATTCCTTCGATTTCCTTCTTGATGCTCACATCAGCCTTTACTCCAATTGATCGACACCCTAGAGCTTTTACCTCAGCAACTACTTTTTCAGCTGCTGGCATATCAATTTCGTTTATTACTATATCGGCACCTTTCTTAGCAAAGGCTAAGGCTATAGCTCGACCAATTCCTCTACCTCCCCCAGTAACCAACGCCACTTTATTTTCTAATCCCATTTTACCTCTTTTACCTCCTATCTTTTCTTTTACTCTAATTCTTTATACTCTCGGTCTAAATAGGACAAATGGTACCAAAACCTGACATTAAACGAATCTCCACTATCGCACCAATTCCAACCAGACACACTCCCAAGCTAAAAGACATTATTTATAATACTCAGGGGGTTTCTTGCCTGTCTTAAACTCTATAGGATCGTGCATCCATAACAAAGTGGCCTTCTCTACTTTTACCTTATGCATGATGTCTTTCATTGACGCTGACCACCATATAGGATTAACGAACAGGCCCAATCCTGGCAGGCAAGGGGTGTCTGCATTCTCTTGCGTATATATTGCATCTCCTGTAATTATATAATTTCCGCCGTCTAGCTTCAGAAAGACTGACTGATGCCCCTTGGTGTGCCCTGGCGTCGGAAATACCCAGATATCCCTCACAACTTCATATTCCCCTTCGAACAGCCTATAATTCAATTCAGGATATAGAAAAGGGTCAAAATCTTGTCTTACGTAGGCAAGCTTATTAAACCACCATGGGTTCAGAGCTCCATC
>JAGGYK010000227.1 GCA_021162585.1 Deltaproteobacteria bacterium | reverse complement strand
CATATAAACGTACTCCAGACATTATCTGGAAATAAGTCTATTCACTATTTACTGTTTACTGTTTGCTTTTGATTGACTAAACACCTTGTCTTCACTATTAAGCAGTATGCGAATGACGGTGATTGAATGTGATCTCAATAATTAATTACAAGGCTGGAAATCTTACATCAGTAGAAAGGGCGCTAAAACACCTTGATATACCATGCAGGGTTACCAATAACTCTGAAGAGATCATGGCCTCTAGCAAGGTAATCTTTCCAGGGGTAGGTGCGGCAGGCAAGGCCATGGAGTTCATAAGATCTGAGAACATTGATAAGATCCTCTATGATGTAATAGCTAAAAATACACCCTTCCTCGGGATATGTCTTGGTACTCAGATCATCTTAGATAAAAGTGAGGAAAATGACACATCATGTCTTAAGATAATACCTGGCATCTCAAAGAGGTTTCCAGATAGCGGCATCAAGATCCCGCATATGGGATGGAACAATATCTCTATTAATCGCCCCCACCCTATCCTTTCTGGTATAGATCCAAGGGCACAGTTCTATTTTGTACATTCATTTTATCCTGACCCTGAAAGAGAGGAGGACACAATAGCAACAACCCATTATGGGGTTACATTTGCCTCAATCATAGGGAGAAAAAATATCGTTGCCACACAATTCCACCCGGAAAAAAGCGGAAGATATGGTCTCCAGATGTTAAAAAATTTTAGCAAGTGGGATGGCTATGTTAAGTAAACGGATCATCATTTGCCTGGATGTGAGAGGAGACAAAACCACCAAAGGTATCAAGTTTAAAGGCAATATAGACATAGGCGACCCTGTGGCCATGGCTAAGCAATATTACGAGCAAGGTGTGGATGAGCTTGTCTTCTATGATATTACCGCATCATCTGACAAGAGGGATATCATTATAGATGTAGTAAAAAATGTCGCAAAAAATATATTTATTCCATTTGCTGTAGGAGGCGGAATCAGGTCACTAGATGATATGTACAATGTGCTAAATGCCGGGGCAGAGAAGATAAGCATAAACTCTGCTGCGGTCCTGAATCCAGGGCTCATCGCCGATGGTGCCAGGTTCTTTGGAAGCCAGTGCATCGTATTGGGGATGGATGTAAAGGGTGTAAAAAAGACTCCTAAAATCCCCTCAGGATATGAAATCGTAATAAATGGCGGCAGGACACCCATGGGTATAGATGCTGTTCAGTGGGCAAAAAAGGCCCAGGGGTTAGGCGCTGGCGAGATATGCCTCAACTCCATTGATGCAGATGGGACAAACCAGGGATATGAACTTACCCTTACATCCATGATAGCAGACGCCACATCCATACCCATAATCGCATCTGGTGGTGCAGGCGTACCTGAGCACCTTAAGGACGTATTTCTAAAAACTGGTGCAGATGCAGCGCTAATCGCCTCTATGGTCCACTATAGACGCTATACTGTAGGCCGGATAAAGGCCTACCTTGCAAAGGAAGGCATACCAGTGCGAGAAATCATATAAGGTGTCCCTGCATGGGCCGCCTTTTTACCCTGACTTAAAACAAGAATACAGGGAACGAATCAGGGTTCTTCCCAAAGTATGTTATGTCATCGATCTTGTCTACCTTAGGTCCACGCAGGATAGCATAAAGCGTTCTTTCTACCCCTATGCCCCCGCCAAATGTATCAGGGAAAAATGGTCTGCCGTCCTTATCCTTTTGCGCAACTGCTGTAAGGAAAGGCCCATAACCACCTAGCGCCTCTATGTTGACAAGATTGCCATCTTCAAATACAGGCCTCTGTGGAATAATCTTGTTATCGAGCAATCTCTCGATAATGGGCTCATAGAGCCATTCCCTTACTGCTCCGGAAAGGATCTCAAGTGCAGGCATATATTTACCTGTATCCCTTAATTTTGATTTGGCACAGATGTCATAGTTATAGACCATATCTGAAGTAACCTCTGAGAGCGCCACCTTGGTACCATCTGCCTTTACATAGGGATATATCAGGTCATAATTTTCCCTCTTTAGACCTGTAATCCAGAAGAATTGAGAAGAGACAGTCTCGCCTATCTTGGCATCAAGATCCTTTTTCCCAAACCTTTTAACTGCCTCATCATGCCTGATCCTGGGAAAGGGCTGCTTAGGAACCTCCACGACTATGCCTAATATCTTGAGTTCATCATCTCTCTTCTCTGCAATCTCTTTTGTTGCAGCAATGATCATGCGCTCAAAGAAATCAATGGCCTTCTCCATGTCCTCTTTAAGGATCTTTTTCACCCTTTCAGTATCATTTTTATATTCCTCAAAGCTGATGCCTCTACCTCGCCTTAACTCAACATCGATCTGGGAAAAATCAATAAGATATTTGCCCCTCTGTTCCCTCGAGGGGCTCTCTATCTCTAACCTGAGGTTGGGAGAATCCACAAACACCCCCTTAATCCGCGGGTTGTAACATGCCAGGAACTTAGAATAGATCATCGAATGGGTAGTCACATAGGGGATGCCTTTATAATGTATAGTAGGGATATGCTCCACATCATGTGCTAATGGATCGGTTACAGGACTTATCTGAATCCTTTCCATGTTAATCAGACCCTCGTTTACCAAGAAATTGTGTATGGCAACCACCAGGGTAGTGCGTATGGAAAGGGCAGCAGATAAGGTCTCACTTGTCCATCTGTGTATATAATTCTCCCTTATAAACTCCTCTAAAGATGTGCCTGCCTGTGCAAGAGAGGCTTGAAAATGAAACAGATCTTCACCGATATAACTCATAATCCTTTCCTCCTAATCAGAGAACAGAAAAGTATTTGTCAATCTCATACTGGCTCACATGGGTCCTGAACTCATCCCATTCCTTGTGCTTATTTTCGATGAATTTTTCGAAGATGTGATCACCTATGGCCTCTTTTACCAGTTCGCTTTTTGATACCTCCAGTGTCGCTTCAAAAAGATTGCCCGGCAGTGATGTGATCCCCTCTTCTGTCCGTGCCTTCTCATCCATCTCAAAGATGTCCTTTTCAATAGGATCAGGAAGTGGGTATTCTTCCTCAATCCCCTTGAGACCCGCTGCCAGCTGCACAGTGAATGCGAGGTAGGGATTGCATGCAGGATCAGGTGCCCTAAACTCTACCCTGGTTGCATTGGCCTTGCCAGGTTTATACATTGGGACCCTGACCATTGCAGAGCGGTTTCGACGTGCCCAGGATACGTAGACAGGCGCCTCATAGCCAGGAACCAGCCTCTTATAAGAGTTCACCCATTGATTGGTCACTGCAATAATCTCCCTGGCATGGGTCAGGATACCTGCAATATAGTGCTTAGCCACCTTAGACAGATGATACTCATCTTTGACATCAAAAAAGGCATTTTTATCCCCTTTAAACAGAGACTGATGCACATGCATTCCACTGCCGTTTACACCAGTAATGGGCTTTGGCATAAAGGTGGCATATACACCATGCTGTCTGGCAATCTCTTTAACTGCAGTGCGATATGTCATTACGGCATCTGCCATATTCAAGGCCTCCATGTAGCGGAGGTCTATCTCATGCTGTGACGGGGCTACTTCATGATGTGTATATTCCACCTGAATACCCATCTTCTGAAGAGCAAATATGGTATCTCTCTTGATGTCAAGGCCCCTGTCAACAGGCAACCCATCAAAGTATCCACCCTTATCAAGGATCTGGGTTGAACTTTCATCAGCAAAGTAAAAGTACTCAAGCTCAGGCCCCAGATAACACGTATATCCCATTTTTGATAACTTCTTGAGTATACGTTTTAAGGCATAGCGTGGATCACCATCATAAGGAGTCCCATCGGGATTGAGTATATCGCAGATCATGCGAGCCACAGGACGATCTTTTGGCCTCCAGGGTATGAGTTGGAAGGTAGCTGGATCAGGCTTTGCAATCATGTCACTCTCATGGATACGAGCGAAACCTTCGATAGAAGACCCATCAAACCCTATGCCTTCCCTCAGACCCACTTCAAGCTCTGATGCAGTAATGTTGAAGCTCTTAAGCCTGCCAAGCACATCGGTAAACCAGAAATGGATAAAGCTTACATCATGGGCCTTTACCTGCTTTAAAACATATTCCTCATCTTTTGCCATTTTCATTCTCTCCTTCAAATTTTCATATCTCCTTATATACTTCTACCTCATAAAAATAAGGTAATATCTTTTCCCCATAACCATACCCTTAAAACAAATCCTGTACCAAGTATCAATATGCTACCCATATCATCTAAAACACAGTACAACAAGCGCCTATAAAAAATTTTTAATGTTAAAGCCGAGTCAATATGTCCCCTTAAGTACAGAGCAAAAATGTCCCCTTTTTTCATATTTAGTAGTGAGGCACCCCAGGT
>JAGGYK010000088.1 GCA_021162585.1 Deltaproteobacteria bacterium | reverse complement strand
GATTTATAGAAGAGAGCCTCTCATAAGACAAGCCCAGCCGATTCATAACCCCAGGACGAAATTGCTCTATTATAATGTCATAATGATTGAGCAGGCGTTCTATAATAGAGAAGCTCTCTTTATTCTTGAGATCGAGGGTAACAGACTTTTTATTGCGGTTCACATACGCATGGAAACATGATATTTTGCCTTCATCGTCAACAAAGGGCGGCATGATTCGAGCCAGATCCATCCGTGTTGGAGATTCAATGCGGACCACCTCCGCCCCAAGGTCTGCAAGCACCATAGTAGCAAATGGGCCAGGTAAAAGCGTGGTAAAATCAAGAATCTTTAAGCCGGTCAGTAATGAACTCATTAACTATAATCCCATAGATCTACTAATAATCAATAGCATGATCTCTGAGGTCCCAGCATATATGGTCTGAACCCTTGCATCCCTGAATATGCGAGCAATGGGATATTCTTCCATATACCCATATCCTCCATGGAACTGCAGGCACTTTCCTGCCACTCGATTAAACATCTCACAAATCCAGTATTTGGCCATGGATGCCTTCTTTACTATCTCTTTGCCTTCCATATGCTCTATAATAAGGCTATCTACAAATGTCCTGCCAAGCTCGACTTCTGTTGCCATCTTGGCAAGCTCAAACGAGATATATTGAAACCTGCTGATAGGCCTGCCAAATGCTTCTCTACTCTTTGTATAATCAATAGTTAAATCTAGGGCTGTCTCTGCCCCAATTTGAGAACCGATAGCACATACGATCCTTTCCTGCTGCAGCTCCTCCATAAGGTAGTAAAAACCTTTGCCTTCCTCGCCTAATAGGTTCTCCACGGGAACTTTACAGTCCACAAATGCCATCTCTGCAGTGTCTTGAGAATGTAAGCCTACCTTCTCCAGATTTCTGCCTTTCTCAAAACCAGGCGTGCCATCTTCCACAACTATTAATGACACTCCAGCATATGGAGGATCTGCCTTGGGATCGGTCTTTGCGGCAACGATTACAAGATCACAGAGTATCCCATTGGATACAAATGTCTTCTGCCCATTTATTATATAATGATCACCATCCTTTATCGCAGTAGTGCGGATAGCGCCAAGATCAGAGCCTGTACCCGGCTCAGTCATGGCAATTGCAGTAATAATATCCCCAGTTATACAGCCTGGCAGCCACCTCTTCTTTTGCTCTTCATTACCAAAATTGTAAATGTAGGGTACAACAACATCTGAATGGAGTGGAAAGAAAAAGCCTGTACAATTCCCATGGACACTCTCTTCTGCCAAGATTACAGAATACAAAAAATCAGCACCCACGCCACCATATTCTTCAGGAATCCACGGGCATAAAAAACCCTGCTCACCAAACTTTTTCCATATCTCCCTGGATACAATCCCATCATTCTCCCACTCATCTGCATGAGGCGCCACTTCCTTCTCAAAAAACCTCCTAGCAGATTCTCTGAATATTCTGTGCTCCTGAGTGTAATACTTATCTAATAAAGACATAATCAACCTCCAAATCCTTTGGACTTTATCCTACTCTATAAATACAACACTTATGCAAGGGCATCTCTATATTTCAAATAGATTAATATGTCAACAGATTTAGTAACAACATTGAAGCTTCACTCAGTTTACACGGCCCAGATCATTGCCAAATATTTTGACAAATCTCAGCTATTCATCGAGCTTTTATATACTTTCTCTAATAATCATTAATTATCATTGACCACCATATTTTCTGTGTTATATACACACAACATACAATAACGTTTACATGTTATTACTACAATCAGCATGGAAGTTTATCGGAGATCTATAAATATGGTGGGGATTCTATTCACCTGAATGGGCGGAGCCTGCCTTATAGTTCGTGAGATCTTCGCATGATACGCATCCTGTTTTGTCTGGAGCGTTCGCCCAGAGGGATGATGACCTTCAATTTTGAACTCAGGACTTAGAACCTGAGAGCTTTGCACAAGAGCCTGACTGTCATTGTGGAGACCTTTGCATAACACGTGTATTGTCATTGCAAGCTTTAGCGAAGCAATCTCATTGATTACAGTCAGTTAGAGCTTGATTCACCCGTCCGCCTATATTCGGCGGGCTGGACTCGCCCGTCTGAGGCGGGACAATATGCGTATTATGTAAAGGTCTCAGGCTGTTTGAGTTGCTTTGTCCCTGATTTTTAGAACCCTTAACTTAGAACACCGGACTTTGAACATTGAACCCATTCACCTATTGACCCATGAACTAAGAGGAACCTGGAACTTTGAACTTAGAACATAGAACTTTAGATGCCTACTGGCCCACAAGAATCAAATCTATAACCATGGGCCCAGATACAAAGCTGATTGTTATGAGTGATATGCATCGAGGCGATGGCTCTGCCTCCGATGACTTTGTACATAATTCTGTAATCTATAAATGTGCCCTGGATTATTACCTCGCCAAAGGATTCACTTACATAGAGCTTGGAGATGGTGAAGACCTCTGGGAGGTCGAGGCCTTTGATCAGATCTATATCACCCATACATCAGTCTATGATAAGATTAGACGGTTTCATCATCCAGACCCTAAGCTGAGTCGTTATATTAAAATCTGGGGTAACCATGATGAAAACTGGAAGCATAATGAATCAATGCTTGGCAATGTCTTTGAGGGTATTCGTGTTTATGAGGCGGCAATTATTGATTCAGGCCTGCCTGTGCGGTACACCTGTCTGCCGTGCAGACGGCACAGGCAGGCGCAGACAGGCATACCCTCCAGAGGTGGGCGTGCACTTCTCTGGCATGGCCATCAGGCTGACCCCTTATGCAGTGGTAGAAGGGCAAGTGTTAGTAAATTCTTTGTTCGGCATTTTTGGCCACGTCTGCAGCGCTTCGGCGTCAAAGACCCTACAAGGGCAGCAACCAACCCTGGTAGATGTAACGAAATTGATGAAAGACTTTATCAATGGGTAAAAGATAATGATAAAGGTATTGATGTTATTGTAGCAGGACACACCCATCGTCCGGTGTATGGGAATCTTTCGCTTACTGAACGTAAGTATTTGAGATCAGGTATAACAATTGATGGAATCAGAAAAAAACTTCACCCTGAGCCGGTTTATTATAACAGTGGCTCCTGTGTGCATCCTCGATGCATCACAGGCATTGAAATAACAGCAGAAAATGGGAAACCCAACTTTAATAAGCCTTGGCTCATTAAGCTTGTAAGATGGGGTTACACTACAAGATCTTGCTCAGATGGAGCTCATACAGAAGAATACAACTTGACCATCAAACGTACAGTCCTTGAACCTCAATCCCAAACAGGGTAAAAGAGGTCATCTGTTCTTAAAACTTTGAACATAGAACATTGAACTTATCTATCCCAGGATGTCGGCAGAAACCTTATTAAATGACAAATGAAGATGTGACCCCCCTGCTCCCACGCTATGCGGCTAGTAAGAGTTAGACGTAGGCTTGGCCCTTGTTTTACAACAATCAGCCTGACAAATAAGGCCACGTAAACTAAAACGTAGTCACAACAAATAGAGGCTTTGTTTACCCTGTGAAATTGCGTTAGCACTTATTTCTCCGGGGCATGAGACAAGAATAAAACAAATCTGCCCCCTTTTTCTTCCAGTGATTGGAGTTATCCGTGTAATCTGTGGATGGAACAATGCCAAACCACGAAGTGGTGAGAAACTTATGAATTAATGTACATCCCCGAAACGATTACTACAAAGATGAGATAGACCTGATGGAGATTTCTGATATAGTCCGACTTGCAATGATAGGCCGGAAGCTGATAAGAACCAAGAAGTAAAAAGGATCCCAGGGCAAATGTTAAAAGAGTTGAAAAATAGTATCGAAAGGTTTTCACTTTACCGAAAAAATTTCCGGTTAGTCTTTTTGTTTGGTTCATTTGCAAAAGGGTGCTCTACAAACAGGAGTGATATTGATATTGCTGTTGTGTTTGAAAAAACGCCTGATTTTTTTGAGGTTAGCGCCCTTAAAGATCAGCTGTCCGGATACCTGGGGAGAGAAATCGATATCGTTATATTGAATACAGCTTCTCCTATAATAAAGATGCAGGTACTCAAATATGGGGTGTTAATCAAGAAGGACAAAGAAGCCTACAGTGATTTTCTTATTAAAACCTTAAATGAGTATGACGATTTGAAGTATACAAGAAAGGAAATAGAACAGAGCATATTGAAAGGTAGAACGTATGCCTGACAAAGATATTGTTATGGCTAAAACAGCCATTGTCCAACGGTGTTTGAGAAGGATAAAAGAGACCACAAATCTTGATCCTGCAAGCTTGGATGATATTGACAAACAGGATATATTTGTACTGAATCTACAAAGAGCGGTGCAGGCTGTGATAGATTTGGCAACGCATGTTATTGCTTATGAGGGTTTGGGGCTGCCTGATACACTTAAGGGTAATTTTCGTCTGCTTGAGGAAAAGAAGATAATTCATAACGAGCTTGCTGAAAAAATGGAGCATATGGTGGGATTCAGGAATATTGCCGTACACGATTATCAGTCTATTAATCAAGAAATCCTGAAGGCTATTTTGAGTAAGCACCTCTCAGACCTGGAAGAGTTTTATACGGCAATATTAAGGTATTTTGGCTGGGCATAAGCATAGACTAAAGATAGCAGGAAGAAACTAAAGATTAAAGGCAAGATGTCTATGTGAACGTGCAAACGTCTGCGAGCTATCAGCCGGGAACTAATTTGAAAACTTTGAATCCGGAACATAGGACATAAAACTTTTCATCTCAATAGTTGGCAATTTCGTAAAAAGCTAGATTATGCCGTTTCGCGGCACTGTAACCGAAAATAACTTTTGAAAGTTAAGTTATTTAAAAGTCGGATTCAGCTAATATGTCATTTCGACCGCAGGGAGAAACTTATAAACGCATATGAGCGATCCACGCTCACAACGAAGGATGAAAACACCCTTCCTCGGGATGGGTTCCTCTCTCGCTTGCCTGCATCACATCCTTTAGGCATGCTTACGGGCGCTCCCTATTCGCCTTTCAGGCTCAGAAGGGAGCGATACCCCTTTAAGCAACGCCTAAGGATGTATTAGCAAAAAACGCTTAAAGG
>JAGGYK010000047.1 GCA_021162585.1 Deltaproteobacteria bacterium | reverse complement strand
TAGGTACGTGATACGCCTGTCTTTGAACACGATGGCCTCTGCATCCGGTCTCTCAACTGTGTGCTTTTTAAAGAAATTTCCCAGTAACATTTGAAAACCTCCTTCTTAATTTTTATGTAAAACAATATTGATGGTTTCGCAAAGAGTCGGATTCAGTGTATGTGTCATTTCGACCGTAGGGAGAAATCTTGTCTTTTCAGCATGTTATAGAATAAAGATTTCTCGCTTTGCTCGAAATGACAAGTTGTTACGACTTTTTGCGAGTTCAACAATATCAATCGTAACTGCTAATCAATTTGATAGCATTTTATACCCTTAATGAATATATATTCTATCAAAGTGGACGTATTGGTGTAAAGGATTATTCTCTCTTGGAGGTCATAAGCGCTAACTTAGTCGCAGCGTCATTCCTGCGAACCCCGGATCGGGGTCCGGAGCAGGCTCTGGATTCCGGCTTTCGCCGGAATGACGAATAAGAAATACCGCTCTCTTAAGTTAGTGCTTGCGCCCTTGGGGGTGGAACTTGGAATATACATAGTAGTCCCTGATGAAAATTTTGGCTTGACTTTTAGGGATACATGGTAAAAATACGCAATATGAACAAGCGCTCAGTCAGAAAAGGTCTCAAGCATTTAGACTATAATCCAGGTCAGGGCTTTACTACTAAGGAGAAGGACATACCTTCCCTTGTAAAAGATCCTTCTCTTATTGAACTCAGGCGTATGCAAATCATAGAGGCTGCGGTTGATCTATTTGTTAGAAAAGGCTTTCATGAAACCACAACCAGGGAGATAGCTAGAAAGTCTGGATTAAGTATAGGCACGATTTATGAGTACATAGGATCTAAAGAGGACGTCTTATACCTAGTGTGTGACTATATTCATTCTTGTGTAGAAAGGGGCATTAAAGCCTCTATAACAGAGGCAAAAACAGGAAAAGAGATGCTCATAAATGCAATCCAAAACTATTTCAAGGTATGTGATGATATGCAGGACTATATACTCCTCATATATCAAGAAACTAAATCTTTGCCTACAGATGCCTTGAGACACGTTCTAGCAAAAGAAGAGAGAATAACTGCCTATTTTGAGGAGGTGCTTAGAATAGGTCAGACAGATAAAAGCCTTGTGATAAATGCAGGCTCCATAACCCTTATGGCCCACAATATCGTTGTCCTTGGGCATATGTGGACCTTTAGAAGATGGTTTTTTTGTAAGCACTATTCTCTTGAACAATATATCCAAATTCAGACATCCTTGATCTTAAGCGAGCTTACCAAGAGAGATGTGCAAGCACAGAAGGAGAATAATTATGGGTAAGACCAAGAGTGTAAGATCAAAAGAGCCAGTACGGTTCGTGACTGCAGCATCCCTCTTTGATGGTCACGATGCTGCCATAAATATTATAAGAAGGCTTCTTCAAGATGCTGGTGCAGAGGTGGTACATTTAGGACATAATCGAAGTGTCCAAGAAATAGTGGATGCAGCTATCCAAGAAGGATCTCATGCTATAGCTGTCAGCTCTTATCAGGGCGGGCACATGGAGTTCTTTAAATATATGATAGATCTCCTTAAGGAAAAGGGCTGCGGTTATATAAAGGTGTTTGGCGGAGGTGGTGGTGTAATCGTTCCTCCTGAGATTCGAGAATTAGAGGCATATGGGGTTAGCAAGATATATTCTCCTGAAGATGGTAAGCAAATGGGGTTGAAAGGGATGATAGACCACATGATGTCTATTGCTAGAAAGGTTAAATTACCTGAGTTAAATGGAGATACATTTAAGGTACAGGATAAAAACCCTGCTGTTATAGGTAGACTCATCAACTTAGCCGAATCATACATATCAGGCCTTGATAATAGCTTTGAGTCTATAAAGCCTGCATTAAAGAAGTTGTCGTCAAGTGCCCCTGTAATAGGGATAACAGGCACAGGTGGTTCAGGCAAGAGTTCTTTTATTGATGAATTGGTACGAAGGTTTTTATATTACTATCCTGATAAGACGGTGGCGATCATAGCTATTGATCCGTCAAGAAGAAGGAGTGGAGGTGCACTTTTAGGTGATAGAATAAGGATGAACTATATAGAAAACCACAGGGTATACATGCGTTCCATGGCTACTCGGATGTCAAAGGATGAATTATCTGGTGCATTAAGTTATGCCATAGATGTGGTCAGCGCTGCTGGACATGATCTCGTGCTTATTGAGACAAGCGGGATTGGTCAGGGTGGTGCAGCTGTGGAAGAAATAAGTGACTTATCCATTTATGTCATGACCTGTGAGTATGGAGCGCCTTCTCAGCTCGAAAAGATTGACATGTTAGATTTTGCAGACATAGTGGTAATAAACAAGTTTGAGCATGAAAGATCTTTGGATGCACTGAGGGATGTGCGTAAGCAATATAGAAGAAATCATAACATATTTGATATCCCGGATGAAGATCTCCCCATATTTGGTACAGTGGCAAGCAGATATAATGACCCTGGTACAGATAGGGTCTTTACCTGTCTCGTGGGTAAACTGGTCGATAAAGATCACTTGAAATGGGATGTGCCTGATATGTCTAAATTGCCTCAGGGGGTAGCACCAAAAGGCATCATACCATCTAGTAGGGATCAATACTTGAGAGAGATAGCTCATACGGTGAGAGATTATCACAAGAAAACAGAGGCAATATGCGATCTCATAGATAAAGCTTCTGCATTGAAAAAGGCCGTTAAAGAGATTGAGGACACAGATGCCCAATCAAAGATAAAAAAGAAGCTTTCCCATGTAGAAGGAGAGATGGATAAAGAGGCCAAGGACCTGATCCAGGAATGGAAAAAAGAGAGAGAAAGATATAAAGGCAAGACATACACGTATATTGTAAGGGATAGGGAGATAAAGGTTCCTCTGAGGCGGAAATCTCTATCGGGCTTAAGCATTCCAAGGGTGGCTTTGCCTACATATAGGGGTGATGCTGAAATATACAGGTGGTTGAGGAAAGAGAATCTGCCTGGAAAATTTCCTTATACCGCAGGGGTATTTCCATTTAAAAGGGATTGGGAAGATCCCAAGAGACAGTTTGCTGGCGAGGGTACACCTGAGAGGACAAACACGCGCTTCCATTACCTGTGCAGAAATGATGAAGCCAAACGCTTAAGTACGGCCTTTGATAGTGTAACCCTCTACGGCCAAGATCCAGACGATAGGCCAGATATATTTGGAAAGATTGGTGAAAGTGGTGTTAGTATCTGCACCTTGGATGATATGAAGAAGTTATATGCAGGGTTTGACCTCTGTTCTCCAATGACAAGCGTGTCAATGACCATTAATGGGCCTGCGCCTATCCTAACCGCGATGTTCTTTAATACAGCAATTGACCAGCAAGTAGAAAGATTCAAGCAAGAACACGGGAAGACTCCTAATAAGCAGAAGTATGAAGAAATAAAGGCCTGGGTACTCAGCACTGTAAGAGGGACTGTGCAGGCAGATATATTAAAGGAAGATCAGGGCCAGAATACTTGTATATTTTCTATAGAATTTGCCCTTAAGATGATGGGTGATATGCAAGAATTCTTTATAAAAAATGATGTAAACAATTTCTATTCTATAAGCATAAGTGGATATCACATAGCAGAGGCTGGTGCTAACCCTATAAGTCAGCTTGCATTTACATTAGCTAACGGGTTCACCTATGTAGAATACTACAAGTCAAGGGGTATGGATATAAATGAATTTGCAAAGAACTTCTCTTTCTTTTTCTCAAGCGGTATGGATCCTGAGTACAGTGTGATGGGAAGGGTAGCACGCAGGATATGGGCAATTGCCATGAAGTATATCTATGGTGCTGATGACAGAGGCCAGAAGATGAAATGTCATGTGCAGACATCAGGAAGATCGCTTCACAGTGTGGATATAGATTTCAATGATATCAGGACTACGCTTCAGGCCCTTACTGCATTGGAGGATAGGTGTAATTCTCTGCATACCAATGCCTATGATGAGGCTATAACTACCCCAACAGAAGAATCAGTAAGAAGGGCAATGGCCATACAGCTTATTATCAATAGGGAATTCGGGCTTTCCAAAAATGAAAATCCCCTTCAGGGCTCATTTTTGATGGAATGGCTCACCGATGCAGTTGAAGAAGCTGTACTTCAAGAATTCGAGCGAATAAGCGATAGAAAAGGAGTCTTGGGTGCAATGGAGGCCCATTACCAAAGGAGCAAGATCCAGGATGAATCGCTCTACTACGAACGGCTCAAACATAGTGGAGACTATCCTATCATTGGTGTCAATACCTTTGAAAGGCCAGGCTCAGAAGATGCTAAAGACATGGAGGGTACAGGGGTACCATTAACCCGGGCAACCCTTGATGAAAAAAAAGAGCAGCTTAAAAATCTAAAAATTTTCCAAGAGAGAAATAAGAATAGTGCCCCACAGGCATTAGAAAGACTCCAGGAGGTTGCATTAGGAGGGGGTAATATATTTGAAGAGCTAATGGATACAGTAAAGGTTGCCAGTCTAGGACAGATCACACACGCCCTTTATGAAGTAGGGGGAAGATACAGAAGGAATATGTAAATAAAAAGGCACAAAGGCAAAAGACGACAGGAGAAATATATAAATGTCTGGTATTGATAAGGGCTATGTACACATATATACAGGAGATGGAAAGGGCAAAACCACAGCGGCTTTAGGGCTGGCACTTCGTGCAGCAGGAAGAGGATTAAGGTCTCACATCGTGCAGTTTATGAAGGGCCAGCCCTATGGTGAGCTTGATGCAGTTAAGATCTTGTATCCTCTTGTGGTTATAGAACAATATGGAGATGAGAGTTTTTGCAGGTTTACTGACCCGCCTGATCCAGGGGATATAGGCAGGGCAAGGGTAGCATTTGATCGCTTAATAGAACTGATGGGATCAGGTACATGTGATATACTTATAGGGGATGAGGCAATCACGGCTGTAACCTTTAAGCTTATATCAGAAGACGACCTCTTAGCCGTGATGCGAAAGAAACCAGAGGGCATGGAACTTGTGCTTACAGGAAGAGGTGCTACAGAGGGCTTAATTCATGCAGCTGATCTTGTAACAGAGATGAAGGAGATTAAACACTATTATACGAAAGGGATTCTTGCTAGAAAAGGGATAGAGCTATAAAAAAGACATCTATCTTTAGAATAAATAACAAAGGAGGAACAAAAATTATGTACAGACATTACGATGAGGCTTACCTGCTTTCTATTGAAGACAAAGAGCGTTTTTGGGGTGAAGCTGGGAAGGATCTCCAGTGGTATAAAAAATGGGATAATGTTTTAGATGATAGTAGAGCGCCTTTTTATAAATGGTTTTCAGGTGGAAAACTTAATACCTGTTATAATGCCCTTGATTTTCATGTAGAAAATGGCAGGGCAGATCAGATTGCTGTTATCTATGATAGTCCTGTAACAGGTACCATACGTAAGATTACATACAAAGAACTATTGGATGATGTATTAAGGTTTGCAGGTGTACTGACGTCTCTTGGCGTAAAAAAAGGTGACAGGGTGGTCATCTATATACCCATGATTCCCCAGGCCATGGTGGCCATGCTGGCCTGTGCAAGGATTGGCGCTATCCATTCTATGGTATTTGGCGGGTTTGCACCCAATGAACTTGCTATAAGGATTGATGATGCAAAACCAAAGGTTATCCTTTCTGCATCATGCGGAATAGAACCCAAGGGTCCCATACCATACAAGCCCCTTCTAGATAAGGCCATAGAAATTTCATCTCACAAACCTGAAAAATGTGTGATACTTCAGAGACCACAGATAAAGGCTTCTCTTATAAAAGACAGGGATCTTGATTGGGATACAATAATGAAGGATGCCTCCCCAGTGGATTGTATCCCAGTAGATGCCACAGATCCTCTTTATATACTCTATACATCTGGCACAACCGGGATCCCAAAAGGTGTTGTCAGGGACAACGGAGGACATGCAGTAGCCCTTAAATGGAGCATGAAGTATATCTATGGTGTAGAACCAGGGGATGTATACTGGGCGGCATCAGATGTAGGTTGGGTAGTGGGACATTCCTATATTGTCTATGCCCCATTATTACATGGTTGCACTACTGTTTTATATGAGGGCAAACCTGTGGGGACTCCGGATCCGGGTGCATTCTGGAGGGTTATATCCGAGCACAAGGTAAAGGTGCTGTTTACTGCGCCCACAGCCATCAGGGCGATAAAGAGAGAAGATTCACAAGGCAACTATCTTAAAGACTATGACATATCCTCATTAAAGTATCTATTTCTTGCAGGTGAACGTCTGGATCCAGACACCTATCATTGGGCAAGCAATCTTTTGCATGTCCCGGTTGTTGACCATTGGTGGCAGACAGAAACTGGCTGGCCAATAGCAGCCAATTGTGTGGGTATAGAGGAATTGCCTATAAAACCAGGCTCTCCCACAAAGCCTGTACCCGGATATGATATAAGGATTTTGGATGAAAGTGGTAAAGAACTGGAGAATGAGAAAGAGGGGATAATAGCTGTAAAGCTGCCTTTACCTCCAGGTTGTCTGCCTACCTTATGGCAGAAGGATGATCATTATATAGACTCATATCTTAAGGAATTTGAGGGTTACTATGTTACGGGAGATGAAGGCTTTAAGGACAGGGATGGGTATATTTTTATCATGGGCAGAGTGGACGATGTCATAAATGTAGCTGGGCACAGACTCTCAACAGGAGAGATGGAGGAGATTGTATCAAAGCATCCTGATGTTGCAGAGTGTGCTGTAATAGGGGTTACAGATAATTTAAAGGGACAGGTCCCTGTTGGTTTTGCTGTCTTGAAGGCTGGTGTAGATAGAAAACCTGAGGATGTGCAAAAAGAGGTAGTAGGAATGGTTCGTTCTGAGATAGGCCCAATTACATGTCTGAACCAGGTCTGCGTGGTCCCGCATCTACCCAAGACCAGAAGTGGTAAGGTTTTGCGTTCTACCATGAGCAAGATTGCAGATGGCGAACCTTATAGGGTCCCATCTACTATAGAAGATCCTGATGTACTGAAGGAGATAGAAGAGGCACTAAAAGATATTGGCTATGCAAAGTGATGAAAGTTTATATGAAAATGCTGTTGTCCGTTCTCCGTTCTATAGGCACAAGACATTAAGCTTGGGGGAATAAGGCTATAAACTAATCAGGTGGATAGGTTAAAGGTCCTGTTAAATGCGACCTTTGGTCGCCCTGCCTTCGGCAGGATTTAACAGGATAAAGGTTTTAAGGAAAAGATTTACAAAACCCAATAATAGCATAGCCATTCAAGTATAATACTCTCCAAATACGGCTTTTGCCGCCCAGGGGATATCAGTATCCTTCAGGCTAATAACCTGAGCAGTTACGAATACTTTACAAGAGGAGGGATGGGGAGACTCTTGAGCGGATCTTCCATCGCGATTTGCTAATACATCCTTAGGCGTTGCTTAAAGGGGTATAGCTCCCTTCTGAGCCTGAAAGGCGAATAGGGAGCGCCCGTAAGCAAGCCTAAAGGATGTATCAAAGAGCGATGCAGGCAAGCGAGAGAGGAACCCATCC
>JAGGYK010000249.1 GCA_021162585.1 Deltaproteobacteria bacterium | reverse complement strand
CTCTACACGCAAAGCCCTTTTCGCTAATTAACTGAATATGTTAATAAAATGATGCGCGATAGCTCCCTAAGCAAGAATGGGGACAATGGAAAGGATACTTTAAATATCAGAATGAAAATCCATGATACATCGTAGAGCTCGCCAAAGGATGTATCAGTAAATCATCCGAAAAGCTCGGAAAGGAATATTTCAAGAGCCACTATTCCTTAATCTGCACGGACAGATTTTTCCTTTGAAGGGGGTCACTCCCTTAATTCCCCCCTCGAGGGGGGAATAAATAGGGGGCAGGAGAAAATCCCCCTCGATGAGGGGATTTATCGAGCCCGTTATCTGATTTGCAAATATCGCAGAGGGCCTCATTTTTCTGAGCGAAGCCTCAAAAAATACGCGGCAGCTTATAGCCCTGGATAAGAATTCCGGAAATAACCTTGATGCATTCGTAAAAAGTCGTCACTCCGGTGAAAACCGGAGTCCAGATGATCTGCAACTGCTTGAAAAGACTAGATTCCGGCTTTCGCCGGAATGACGGTTAAGGGGTATGATGGACTTTTTACGAAAGCATCAACCTTTCGTACTGTAAAAAACAAGGTTTCCTTTACTCTGGTGACACCGTGAAACCTAAGCAATAATTATGCCGAACAGTATTGAATCAGTCCCTTTTTATTTGCTAGAAATCAGTCACAGGCTCTATCCCCACTGCAGGATAGATCTGGCCCTGTTTTGGGGGCATAGAGTTGTAGACCCATTCAATATCTACCCCTCCAAGTGTTACCCCCCGATACCTCTCATAGCCAAAGAAGGTGCCCCTGATTAGGACATCTTCCATATCAAGGGTCATCCCGAATATTGCCACCTTGGTCCCCTTGGGGATATTTAAAAGCTCTTTTTTATAAGCGCTTGGGGCAAAGACGAGTCTACGGCTGTCAGCTGCCTGACATTGGATAAGAGGTATTATAAAAGGAAACCCATCTTCGCCTATGTAGGAAAGAAACTTTACTGCATCTAGCCTGTTAAAAAGTCCTTCAGCCCAGGGCTTGAGGATAGGGGATGCAATGCCGGTTTTTGCCCAGGCCTTTGCCATCTTTGTCATTATAGAGCCTAAGACTATGCCAGGAAGTGGCAACCTTTCTTTACCATATGTCTCTATAAGGTCCATATAATGTATGGTATGGATCCCCATATAAGCGTTATATCTAAACATAGGCTTTTTATTAAACATCACGTAGTCTTCGCCTTCTTTTTTCTCATGGGTCCACCTGGCCTTGCCACGCCACAGATCCCTTTTTAGGGTCATGATCAAAAAGCCTGTATTAGGGTTTGTCTTTACGTTCTTTTTGCTCATACCTTCTGAGAACTGTCCCCAGATAATCTGGGTTGGGGTCTTTGCCTGCATGGCTGTAATCAGGGTGATACGGGGAAGCCCCCCAGGGTCTATAGTGGCAATAAGACCTACCTTTGCCTCTGGCTCAAACTCCTTCATATCTTCTACTTCAAATGCCTTTAATATCTTTTTCATATCTCCTCCAATCTTCTGCCCTTTCAGGCAATATTGCAGCTCTTTACCAGTTGTAATTTATGCCCAACATCATCAGGGGGGGTGCTGTCTTCCTTCTCAACCTTTGTAGCACCTGTCCAATGCACAATCTTTGGGTCTACCCCTGAGTCCTTGGCTACCTCTGTCAGGTGTTCCATAAATTCCTTTGTCAGGAGTTCATAATCTTTGAAAGACCAATCTATACCAAGCCTTCGATACTTATCTCTACATAAGTTATTAAAGGAACAAAGCTCCCAGCGGGAGACAACGTGATTTAAGTTCCTTGCAATAAAATCCCCTATCCCTCTTGTATTTTTAATTGTCGCAGTTGCATCAGGGATGATAGGGGTACGAATCCAGAGGGTATACGGTCTTTTATGAGTCTTTATATACTCCCTAATATATATGGCATTGTCTAAGATCTTCTCGTTTGAATAGCCAGTAAATCTCTTATGTCTTTCCGGATCGATCTCCTTTAGATCATAGAGCACCATATCCGTATGTGGTAAAATTATATCAAGGGCTTTAGTTGTACACATCCCGCATGTATCCAGGGTCGTATGCAAACCTCTTTTGCTGCACCCTTCTAAAAATGCTGCAACAAATTGGGGCTGCATGGCCGGCTCGCCTCCAGAGACCGTAATCCCACCTCCTGAGTTTTCAAAGTATGCACGGTCCTTCTCCACCTCATCAAGAAGATCATTCAAACTCCATTTTTTCCCCAGCATCTCCATTGCTGTTGAAGGGCATTCTTCGCTACATATGCCGCACCCATTACATAGATCTCTATTGATCTTGATGCCCTCCGGAGTGAATGTGAGGGCACTCTCAGGGCAGATATCTACACATGTCTTGCACCCGATACACGTTGTCTCTATCCACTGTATTTGCGGTTTCATAGATATACTCTCTGGATTATGACACCAACTGCAAGCAAGAGAACAGCCCTTAAAAAACACTGTGGTCCTTATACCAGGGCCGTCTTCTGTTGACATCCGCTGGATATTAAGGATCGTAGCAACAAGTATTTCTTTGTTTTTATTAATGGCCTGTCTCACTCATTACTTCCTCTTAATACTTGTTATGACTTTCCCTCGCAATAATCTCATCCTGCAGTTCACGGCCGATGCTTGTAAAATATGCATTGTATCCTGTTACCCGAACCAGGAGGGACCGATAATTTTGCGGATGCTTCTGGGCATCTTTTAGCATGTCTGCATCGAGCATGTTTATCTGGAGGGACGAGCCACCATTTTCAGCATATCCCCTCAAGAATGCCTTGAATTTTTCCTTGTGCTCAGGATCCCTCAAGAGAGAGGGATTAAAAGTGACGGTGTGGCTGGCACCATTTGGAAGATTACTCAGGTATTCCCCCCAATCTCCCATGCCATCTTGAGCCTTGCCCCCCATGGCCTTACCCACAGAATTGGTATTGGCTGTAGGACCATTTATATCTGCACCATTTGATGGACATATGGCATTGGAGAGAAACTGGCCCTTTGGCCTGCCATCTGCACTTGCTGCCATTACATATCCATCACCTACCCAGTAATTCCAGCTGAGCATGCCTGGCCTGAACTGGCGATTTGTAGATTTTGTCTTATACTTCCATGTCTCATCTGTCCATAAGTCCATGACCTTTCTTGCCATCTCATCTGCTTCATTATCATCTCTTCCATATTTGGGAGCCCTGTTCTTTGCCTTTGCCTGCAGGACCTCATGACCTGTCCAGTTATCTTTTAATGCCCGGATAAGTTCTTCCATAGTACATTCCTTTTCGTCATAAACCAGATACTTTATGGCAAGCAAGGAATCCACTGTAGTGGCAAAGGTTACACCCTCAATAGTTGTAAAAAAGAGCTCTGGGCCACCCTGGGTGACATCCAGACATTTTTCAGCACAACCCTTTACCAAACAGGACAAATATGGTGTGGGACAAAACTTGGCCCTGATAGCCTCGGAGGCCTCAAAGAGTTCAGCACATTTGCGCACTATATAGCGGGTCTGCTCTACATATGCCCTCCAGAACTCATCCCACGACCTAAACTTGGTTGCTTCCCCTGTGGAAGGGCCATCCTGCCCTATCTTTTCCTTCTTTCCAGTAATTGGGTCCACAAACTCTATCAGGTCTTTACCACCTGTAAGAGCCAGCTCCACTGCCTTTAAGAGATTAAGGTTATTATCCACTGTGCCTGAACGGTCGTTTCCCACCATGGTGTTTTCAAGACACCCTACCGCTGCATAGTCGTGTACATTCTTCTCATTTATCAGATGTTCACAATGGGCCCTTTTTGCCTCTCGCATCATGCCTGCCATAGAGCGCTCATCAAAATTTAAGAGAAAGGGTGCGCCCTGACTTGATGAGACCATATCTATTATCTTATCAAGCAGTTCATCTGGCGTGTTTCTGTGCAGACGTACATTTGGCTTGGGCTCTAATAAAGGGGTTAGCTCATCTATTACCTCAAGCATGACATAAGTCAGCTCATTGGTCATATCTTTACCCCCTGGCCCCATGCCTGAAAGGTTGAGAAGCTGACCATATCCAGCAGTAATCCCCTGATTCCCGCCAGTCTTTATCATGGCATCATAAGCAGTATTGGCATGTATCCAAAAACACTTTAAGATTTCCTTGCCAAAACTTCTATCCATGCCCTGCTCAATAGAGTGCTTCCAATAAGGAAACAAATATTGATCTATCCTCCCAAAGGAAAGACCTGGGCCAGGATAGCCTTCATCACTCATAATAAGCATATGATTCAACCACAGGGCCTGAATGGCCTCCCAGAAGGTCTGGGCAGGCTCCCAGGGAACTTTATCAAGGTTTTTTGCCATTTGATTAAGTTCTGTCTTTCTTGTGGGATCACTTTCTTTTGCAGCTAGATCTCTACAGAGATCAGCATACTTTTTAGCCAGATCCCTTGGCATGGTAGCAGCAGTCATCATGGCCTTTAATTGTGCGCCCTTAGGCCCCTTTTTTTCCTTTTTGGAAAGGGCATTATATCGTTCCTCTAAATCAGCATATATCCCCTTGAATCCCATCTTGAGCGCCTTTTCGTATCCTGGAATGATATGGCCTGATGTAGCCCCTGCATTGCCATAACCATGATCATGAAACCATTTTACCTTAGCCCTGACCCCATTCTTGCCATAGATAAGCCTATCACGAGCCTTGGCCTCTTCTTTTGTCCAGCATTTGGATGCCTGCAAATTGAAACGTCCCCCTGCTATCAAGTCCCCAGGGAGGATTTCCTGCGGTAGATAGTTTACCATAACCTCTTTTATGAACCATGCCCTTCTCTCAGGCAGACTCCATTTCCAGAAATCATTATGGAGCTTAACTGGCAGGGCTGCCTGATGCATTGAAGACCTGAATGTCTGGAAAAACATATATGTCTCTGGCACAATATGAAATGCGATCTCATCGAATTGAACATCCCATGGGGTCCCTGTAGTCCATGGGGAGAATTCATTGTTCCATTTACGCTCAACCCCCTTAAAATAGTAATCTCTTAGCCACCTAATCCTGGGTGACAGGCCCTTGGGTTCCTTGATTTGATATTTAGGCCTTGCGGCTGTAGACTCACTCATAATCTGCCCCCTTTTTATCTTTTATCTTAAATAATCTTCCTTTTCTTTTCATCGTTATCTGTTTCTTTTATAGCCTCTTTCAGGTATTTTTTGCCATGCTCTAAAATACTCTCCATTGTTTCAACAGATCTTTCTACATCCTTATCCTCAATGGCACACACAAAGGTCTTATGAAATCTAAAGACCACAGGCACTACAGAGGGATTCATAAAGAATTGACCTGAGAGGTTTGTATAAACAGGTTTGAATGATCTAATGAGAAGAGGATACACTAAATTTTTTGAGGCCAGGGCAATGAGGTGATGAAACTCAAAATCAATCTCTTTAATATGTTCTACATCATGTGGATCGATGAGCTCTTCCTGCTTGAGGATATCTTTAAATGCTACAATATGTTCTGTTGTGCGGTTAGTCGCAGCAAGCCTGGCTGTCGCCATCTCTATCAGCATTCTCATCTCCAGCATACTATCTAATAGGGCTGGATCCAATGACCCTTTATAGTAATTGACAAGAGATGTCAGGATGGCTAGCGACCCATCTTTGCGATAATCATTGACTATTGTGCCTATCCTGGGTTTCATGGTAACTAATCCCTTGACTGCCAGATCTACAAGCCCCTCATGAACCACGGGTCTGCTAACACCGAGTTGGAGTGCGAGTGTTCGCTCGGAGGGAAGTTTCTGACCAATGGAGAGTCTTCCAGAGAGTATCAACTCTTCAAACCGTGATACAAAGACTTCCTTAAGGCTCTCAGTTCGAATGGGTTTGAATGCTATTTCTTTCATATATCCTCCCTGGCTGATGGTAATACCAACAGCCAATATATACCATTTACGCAGATTGCGAATAATTGTCAAGCAAGATTTTTGGGACTGTGTTAACAAAGCTAATATGTCCCCTGTAACTACCGTGCTAAAATGTCCCCATTATGAAGGGAGATATATTAGTGATGAGCGAGAAGGAGAGGAGGAGATGCCATCTGCTGCAGATGGCGCTCG
>JAGGYK010000043.1 GCA_021162585.1 Deltaproteobacteria bacterium | reverse complement strand
GTACTAAAGTGAATATTAGCGAAGAGCCGGATGTGGGAAAACCACAAGTCCGGTTCTGTGAGGGGTGTCATTTCCTCACAAATAAGGTATAAACATTTTAGGAGGAAATAGATGTCTACTCGACAAACAGCAATCAGCTTTCAGCGGTCAGCCCGTCTGCATTGCCAATTGGCTTGCCTGTGCCTCCTGTGCAAAGCAACTATCCCACGCACATCATACAACTGAATACAGACAATCATCTCCTGCCAAGAGATGCAGACAGGCAAGCAATCGTGCAAAGGTCTCTTTGCCCCTCGATTACTTCAAGATTACCCATAATTTATAAAAAGTAGTAGAAAATGAAAGCTAAAATAGACCTTCAATCAATATCTTCATCCCAATACCAAACAGGATCAGTCCACCTATGAGTTCCATCTTGCTCTCAAAAAACGAGCCAAATCTATTACCCAAAAAACTGCCAAGAAATGACAGGAAAAACGTTACACCCCCAATCACCATTACAGGCATTGCAATTGAAACCCTTAAAAATGAAAGGCTTATCCCAACAGCCAAGGCATCTATACTCGTTGCAATGGCAAGGAGAAGTAAAACATAAAGATTCAGCGGGTCAATCTTCCTTTCGCTTGATTCTGTTTTAGTTGATTCATAAATCATCTTAGAACCAACCAGGCTAAGAAGACCAAACACTATCCAGTGATCAATACCTGTGATAAAGGCCCTCATGCTAATCCCTGCGAGCCAGCCTATCAATGGCATGAGGGCTTGGAATGAGCCAAAAAATATTGCAATCTTTAAGGCATTATTGATCTTTAAGCCCTTTATTGTTGCCCCACTTACAATAGATACAGAAAAGGCATCCATTGCCAGTCCAAGTGCTATAGATGCAATTGTAATAATATCCATTAAATATCCAGCCTCGGTCTATGTTATCAGCGTTTATACAAAGTCATATTATTACAAATGTCTCAATATAAGTCCTCTTAACCTTCTTTCTTATATGTATTGTGAATCCTTGAGCTACCCTGCAGAGACCTTTAATGTGGGATTTTCTCCACTATTTACTATGAAAGGCTTCCTCTTTTTAAACTCCTCCTTCTTGCCCTTATTCCACTGTGTAACAGGTCTCAAATAACCTACAACCCGCGAATATACCTCAGTAGGCCCTCCACATTCTGGACATGTATAATGTTCACCTGAAATGTAGCCGTGATTCTGGCATATGCTAAATGTAGGTGTGAACGTAAAATACGGGAGTCTATAGCCTTGACATATCTTTCGCACCAAATTCTTGATCACAGAAGAGTCTGTTACCTGCTCGCCAGCATAGATATGAAGAACTGTACCACCTGTATATTTTGTCTGCAGTTCATCCTGAAGATCCAGGGCTTCGAAGATATCATCTGTATAATTTACAGGGAGTTGTGTTGAATTTGTATAAAAAGGATCGGCGCCATTCTTATAATCTATCTCATTTGCACATATAATATCCGGATATTTGTCTTTATCGAGCCTAGCTAGCCTGTATGACGCACCTTCAGCAGGGGTTGCCTCAAAATTATAGTTGTTACCTGTTGTCTCCTGAAACTTTATTAGCTTTTCCCTTATAAAATCAGCTACTTCCATGGCAAATTTTCTGCCCTCGCGACTGCCAATATCATCTCCAAACAGGTTCAGGCATGCCTCATTCATACCTAATATCCCGATAGTTGAGAAATGATTTTTCCAGTACTGGCCAAACCTGTCCTTTACACTCTTCAAATAATACTTGGTGTATGGATATAGATTGTTCTCTGTAAATCCCTCCAACATCTTCCTCTTTATCTCTAGACTTACGTGCGCCAGGGTGATTAAGGAATCAAGCCTGTTTATAAATTCGTTTTTGTCCTTAGACAGATAACCAAGCCTTGACAGATTAATAGTGACCACACCAATGGAGCCTGTTAAAGGATTAGAACCAAATAGCCCTCCTCCCCTTTTCTCCAGGTTTCTATTGTCTATACGCAGACGACAACACATGGATCTGGCATCTTCAGGGTTCATGTCAGAGTTAACAAAATTAGAGAAATAAGGCACGCCATACTTGGCGGTCATCTTCCACAGACCATCCAGATTGGGATCATCCCAATTAAATTCCTTTGTTATATTATAAGTAGGGATTGGAAAGGTAAAGACCCTCCCCTTTGCATCACCTTCCACCATTACCTCTATAAAGGCCTTATTAAACATATCCATTTCTTCTTGATATTCTCCGTAGGTAGCATCTTGAATCTCACCGCCAATTATTACACCCTGATCCGCATAGTAGGAGGGTACCTTAAGATCTAATGTCACATTGGTAAATGGTGTCTGGAAGCCCACACGTGTAGGCACATTTATATTAAATACAAATTCCTGTAAGGCCTGTTTTACCTGAGAAAAACTTAGCTCATCATGCCTTATAAACGGGGCAAGGAGTGTATCAAAATTAGAAAACGCTTGAGCACCTGCAGCTTCTCCCTGCAAGGTGTAAAAGAAGTTTACAACCTGACCCAGGGCAGAACGGAGATGTCTTGCTGACCGACTTTCCACCTTACCAGGCGCTCCTCTAAACCCCTGGATCAGCAGATCATAAAGATCCCAACCTACACAATACACAGAGAGTATATTCAAGTCATGTATATGGAAATCGCCCTGTGTGTGGGCATCCCTGATCTCTGGCGGATATATCTTGTTCAACCAGTAGACCTTACTGATCTCAGAGGAAACATAGTTATTCAAACCCTGCAAGGAAAAGGCCATATTACTGTTCTCATTCACCTTCCAATCCAATTTGTCCAGATACTGATCAACCAGATTGACATTGGTCTTATCCCTAATCTCCCTGATCCTTGCATGCTGATCTCGATATATGATGTATGCCTTTGCGGTTAAGCGATATGGAGAAGATATTAATACCTCTTCAACAATATCCTGGATCTCTTCAACACTAGGCACCCCAGAAGAGACCTGCTGTGCTAAGTTCAAGACCTTTAGCGTCAACCTGGAAGCCGCGCTTTCATCAAACTCACCTGTAGCATAACCTGCCTTAGCAATCGCAGATGTAATCTTTGCTGCATCAAAGGCTACTACACGTCCATCCCGCTTCTTTATCTTATTAAACACACTCTCCTCCCTCTCATATCAACTGCCCTCAGCGAACCAATTGATATACTATATATAGTAG
>JAGGYK010000149.1 GCA_021162585.1 Deltaproteobacteria bacterium | reverse complement strand
TGAACTTATTGAAGAAGAAAAGGATCTTTTAAGGTCATGCATTAAGGGTGGAAGATTGAGAGTTTTTCTCTGGGAGGAAGATTCAAGTAACATCCCTGATTCAGAAGAGTTGAGGCTTGTCATCCTCAAGAAAAAAGATAGGGATAAAATGAAGAATATCCTGGAAAACAAGGGGCAGACACCACGAGTGTAAAGAAATACATTGTTTTTTCTTTATCCTCTGGAGACTGAGAGAACTGGATTTATGAACGCTATAAAGCTTAAAATCGCCAATGAACATATTGAAACAGATCAAAACATCAACCTTTCTGATGAACAGGAAAAAGAGATCAAGAAAGAGTTAAAGAGGGCAGAGGTCGATTTAAAGGAATCCATACGCAGACTATATCGGATGGTTGCAATTCCCCATAAAAGTGGATTTAAAGAAGAGGACTTAGGGATACCCACATATGGCGAAGACAAAGAACTCTCTCAGGAAGTGTATGATCGATTACGATCTGATGGGGAAATACTTGAAAATATTGCCCCACTGGTCTTGAGGGAGAAATATCTCTCTCAAAGGCAATATGTTCTAACAGAGCAACTATATCAATCATCTCTTAAGACTCCCGGGGAGACAAGACCGGTGAACAAGGCAGTTTTCGCCGGTGGGATTGCTGAAGGTGTCCGAATGGGTCTCTTTGGTTTGGGAGAACTTGAAGATGATAAGCCCATATGCAGGAATTTCAAAGAACAGGCATCTGTAGCGTTATCTGGAAAAGAGGTCATTATCAATGAGGCCTTGTGTAGAGAGCAGAGAAAGAAAGAAGAACTTCCGGAATCAGAGCCAAAAAGACATCCAGAACCTATCGAGAGATTGGATGGAAAAGGAGATGGGACAGGCAAGACAGAAGAAACTGCCTCTTATGTTAAAACCAGAGATGAAGTGCATTTGCGGTTTCAGATACCAAAAGGGAAAGTCGCGGGCATCATGGGCACTATAAACCTTCTGCAAAGCAAATTTGAAACATTAGAAGTAGAACTGGTTGCAAAACACGGAAGCATCTCAGACCAGGATTACCAGGAAAAAATTGAGGAGGCGTTTACACAACTAGGAATCAAGTTGGAAAATGAATAAAAAAGATTGTTCTACCTTTTATGAGATAGTAACAAGTGGACTCAACCCTTGACATTTGACAAAATGTACAATTGGACTAAGCATTCATTTCAGCCGACCGCTTTACAGCAGCGGCTGATTTTAGCCGTTAGCCTCCTTTTTTTATTTTTATTTATGCTTCAGGAATGTTGTTAGCCAGGCTGAGTTCGATTTTCACCAATTTTCTGGATGCATCTCTCAACATAGAAAGGTTCTGGATTTCGTTAGTTGCAATAAATAAGGTTTTGATCGCATTTTCCACTTTATATATCATGGGCAATAACCATCGTTCTCCACTATCAACTAAAAAATTTACTATGTAAGCGCTATTTTCAGAAATGGCCTGATCATTTGGCAGGGCAACTTCCATAATGGCCTTAACTGTTTCTTCTGGAAAGGTTTCAACATCTTTATATTTCACATTAAATTTTTTGCATATTATAGAAAGATGTATGATCGCACATGTCTCCTGTACAGGTCTAAGGGCAGTTAAACTCATAAAGGGCATTGCCTCAATAGCCTTGTCCAGGAACAGCTTATAATCATCCTCGGTAAAGCTTTGTTCATCGATTCTTTTTTCAAAGTCTTCTTGAAACGATTTTATAAAAGAATTAAATTCGCTGTTAACAGTATCTCTCACTAAAGAGAAATTATCGTTAGAATCATTGCTGATTTCCCCAATTATATTTTCCATATAATCCTCCTTTCCGGGTTATTATAATGCCTGGTGTTTCATAAAAATGCCAGTTTGCTTTAAGCGAATTATGGTTAATTATTGGCAAATAATCGAATACAATTCGCTAAACTGGATCACCTTGCATAATCAGACAATATCTCCATATTACTCGCAAATGCTAATGTTATCTGTTTTTGAATAAACTTTTTTGTAAAATATTAATCAAGATGCTTTCGTAAAAAGTCTAAAACGACGTCATTGCGAGCGAAGCGAAACAATCTCGTGGAGCATGACCAGTTGAAATCATTAGATTGCTTCGCCTGCCTGTGCCTCGGCAGACAGGTCGCTGAAGCTCCTCGCAATGACATGCTCAGTTATTTTTTACGACTGTATCAAATCTTGAACTTGACATGAATTCCTGAGTGGAGATTGCCTAATTTTTATCCGGTCGTAGACAGAACACCACGTAATCTTCCGCGGATGAATGAGGTTGGCGGCAATACTGTTCGGCATGAAATTTGCGTTGTCACGAACGAAGTTAAGGAAATCCTCAAATTTAGCCCATAGAGAGCTTGTTAACTCTGAAGGGGGATGTTATTGAATGTAACACCCCCCTCCGCCCCCCTCGAGGGGGGAATAAATAGGGGACAGTCTGGTCCCTGTTCAAAAAAACCCATTCTTCGGCATGATTGATGTGATATAATGAATAATTAATAATCTGTTATGGAGATGGTATGCCTGGACTGAAGGTATATGTAAGCAATAAACTTGAAATGCTGGCCCAGGAACTGGCCTGCCTACTGGAAACACCCCTTTCCTCCCCCATGACCAGTGAGATCATAGTGGTCCAGAGCTTTGGTATGGAGCGCTGGCTATCTCTTAAGCTTGCAGGTTTCCACGGGATATGCGCCAACTATCATTTTCCTTTTCCCAATGCCATGGTGCATGAGGCATTTAATCTGGTGCTCCCTGATGTGCCCGATGAGACAGTCTTTGATGTTGATATTATGACGTGGAGGATCATGAAGATACTCCCTGATCTTATCGAGACCCGCGGCTTTGAGAAGCTTAAATACTACATTGATAATGACACAACAGGGGTAAAGTTGTATCAGCTCTCGTCGCATCTTGCTGATACATTTGACCAATATGTGATCTTCCGTCCTGACATGGTATCTATTTGGGAAAAGGGAAAGCACAAATATTCCAAAGAGGACAAAGACATCGAATACTGGCAATCCGTGCTGTGGAAGACCCTTGCAGACGGCCATGAAGGAGAGCACCGCGCGGCCCTTAAGCGAGCATTCCTGAAGGCCATTTCTTCAGCCAGCTGCACGGACATGCCTGAGAGGATATCCATATTCGGGATATCATATCTCCCCCCCTTCCACCTTGAGATATTTTACGCACTCTCAAAGATTACTGAAGTGAATCTCTTTCTTATGAACCCATGCAGGGAATTCTGGGGTGATATCTGCTCAGAAAGGGAGATCGACAGGATCTCTATTAAGCATGGAGGAGCAAGCAAAGAAGACCTCTATCTTGAAAAGGGCAACAGCCTCCTTGCATCCATGGGATCTCAGGGAAGGTTCTTCTTTGATGCGCTGCAATCCATGGATAATGAGGAGCATGAACACTTTGTGGATGTGCCCCCTAAGAACATGCTCGAATGGATACAGGGCGATATACTCAACCTGCATGAGGGAGGAGAAGGTGGCAAGAATACGGTAAGCCATGACGACAGATCTGTGCAGATTCATTCATGCCACAGCCCTATGAGGGAGATTGAGGTGCTCTACGATAATCTTCTTGCCATGTTTGATGAGCATGATGACCTGCGTCCTGAGGATATACTTATCATGGCGCCTGATATTGAAGTTTATGCCCCATATATCCATGCTGTATTCGATGTGCCTCGTCATACTGATGCCAGATACATACCGTTCAGCATCGCGGATAGAACCTTGAAGAGGCAAAGCGATATTGTCGATGCCTTTGAACTTGTTCTAAACCTGGCAGGGGGCAGGCTTGGCGCTTCCAAGGTGCTTACCTTGCTTGAATCCGGCCCGGTTAGAAAGAAATTCGGGATTGAGGAAAAAGACCTGTCCATCATCCAGCGCTGGATCAAAGAGACAAACATCCGCTGGGGTATCGACGCCGGCAGCAGGGCAGAGATGGGTCTTCCGGGATTTGATGAAAACACCTGGAAGGCAGGCAGGGATAGACTCCTTCTGGGCTATGCCATGAAGGCAGCAGAAGAGAATATGTTTGAAGGGATGCTCCCCTATGATGATATAGAAGGTGAGAGGTCTGTCATGCTTGGCAGGTTTCTGGAATTTATTTCAATGCTTTTTCATTATGTGGGGTTACTGGAAAGGCCGCGCAACCTTGATGCATGGTCTGGGTTGCTGCTTGAAATGCTTGATAATCTATTCGAGGCGGATGAATCTTCAGAACCTCACCTCCAGCAATTGAGAACCACCTTGAAACATCTTATTGAACTGAAAAAGATATCCGGCTATGACGGAGTGGTCGGTGTGGATGTCATGAGGGCCTGTCTTAGTGATTATTTCAGCGGCATCACGGACCCGGGCAAATTTATGGCATCAGGCATGACATTCTGTTCCATGCTTCCAATGAGAAGCATTCCATTTAAGGTCATCTGTATGCTCGGCATGAACCATGATGCGTATCCCCGTCAGCAAAAGGCAATGGGCTTTGATCTTATATCAAGAAATCCAATGAAGGGAGACCGCTCAAAGAGGAATGACGACCTCTACCTGTTTTTGGAGGCCATAATTTCTGCAAGGGACATCCTTTATATAAGCTATGTGGGCCAGAATATTACTGACAACACCATAATACAGCCCTCTGTTCTGGTGAGCGAACTCCTTGATTACATAGACAAGGCCTTTACTATTGGTGACAATTCAAATGTGAGTGATCGTGTGCTTACCATGCACCGCCTTCAGGCATTCAGCCCTGAATATTTCAAGCCCGGCGGGAAATATTTCAGCTA
>JAGGYK010000055.1 GCA_021162585.1 Deltaproteobacteria bacterium | reverse complement strand
CTGATAAGCTTACTAATAATCCAGGAGGGATAGATTATGTCCAGGAGATTTATTGATCTTTCAGTAACGATAGAGGATGGCCTGCCATCTGATCCACCACTAATGATCCCAAAGATCCTCTATATAGATCACAAGCAAGGGGCTGAGACAATGAAGGCATTCTACCCTGGGGTGACAGAAAACGACCTGCCAGGGGGGTTGGGCTGGGCCGTAGAGATTGCAGAGGTGTCAACACATGCCGGCACCCATATGGACGCACCATGGCACTATCATCCAACACAGGATGGGGGGAAACCTGCGCTTACCATAGATCAAATGCCTCTGGAATGGGGGATAGGTAATGGCGTAGTCCTTGATTTTTCAGACAAGTCGGATGGATATAATGTAGGTCCTGATGATATTAAAGAAAAGCTGGATGAGATAGGTTATACCTTGAAGGAAGGTGATATATTCCTTGCACAGTCAGGGGCTGCTCCCTACTGGGGCACGCCTGAATATCTTGTAAAGGGATGCGGCTTTGGTAGAGATGCAACCCTGTGGCTTATTGATCAGGGCATTCATGTCGTAGGCACAGATGGCTGGAGCTGGGACAGGCCCTTGTCATTTCAGGCGCGTGATTTTGAAAAGACAAAAGACCCATCCTTAATCTGGGAGGGTCATTTTGCAGGGATTGAAAAGGGTTATTTCCAGATAGAGAAACTGACAAACCTTGATAAACTGCCTCCTACAGGCTTTACTTTTTGCTGCTTTCCGGTCAAGATCAAGAATGCCAGTGCTGGATGGATAAGGGCAGTTGCGATAATCGAAGAGTGATTTAGTAAACAGTGAATAGTAAATAGTGACGCACTCGTAAAAAGCATCCTCAACTTGTCATTTCGAGTGACCTGCCTGCCGGCAGGCAGGAATGACCGATTCGCTGAGTTTGACTTTTTACAAGTTCATCAATAGTGAATAGTGACAAGCCCAGAAACCTTATGAAAGGGTAAGGATTTATATAAAATAAGCCCATGATTTTTTTATGAGTAATCTTGAAGTAATCGAGAGGCAAGAATCAGCTTCACTCTTTACCTCTCAATTTAAGAGTACATTTTTAACAGATCAAAAAATAATCAATAGCTACCTGAAAATTTTTTCACTATTCACTAATATTAACGTCTCGGAATTTCTACAACCTATTGTACTCATTAGCCTTTTGGCGGCAGTCGGTTTTGCTGCCTTCATGGAATAATGGAATGTTGGAATATTGGAATAATGGGTTAAAAACGCATAACTTCTGTGTCTGGATCAAGGGTTTTGGGATCAATTTTCACTATTTCTCCATGAATGTTCTTATATGTTCCAGGGATAACTACTCCTACATGGCAATCATGACACTCCCAGACAAATGCTTGTCCCTTTCCGTCAAGACTCAGGCCACCCCCCGTGACGATCAAGTGAATATGTGGATGCCATTTCATGTCAGCGCCGAATGTGTGAACAACGATGAGGATGCCCATACGCATCCCTTTTACGTCACGAGCCCATTGTTGTATGGCTTCAGTGGCTGCTTGAACCAGAAGATTGAGACCAGCTTGACGATACGCAATTGCCATGGGATAGCCATGATCAAATGATAATAGGCTACATCTAAAAGATGATTGAGCACCTGGTTGGCCCAAACGTTAGTAGCATATTTTCCACAAGTGGGACAGAAACGACTTTTACATGAATGAGGAATCAGTTCAACATGGCCACAACGCTTACATTGGTAGATATGGCAACCCAAAACGGGGGTACGGCAGGCCAATACTTTGCGCACATTTTCGAAAACAACAGGTCTAATCCATCGTCTGTATTGCAGCACGAATTGAATCCAATGTGCAGCAAGTATATGGATCATGATATTTTTCAACCAGACGCACTATAAACCCAATATTCCATTATTCCAATTGCGGAGCGAAGCGAAGCTAAGTATTATCCCCTTCCGAAGTATTTCTTTAGATATTTGAAGAAATCACCATTGGTATTTAGCATCAGCCATAAATACTCCCTTTTATCTTGACTATGGTATTTGACCATGGTAGATTGTATGAATACCTAGTAAAGGAGTATGTTTATGGAGACCATTGCTATTTCAAAGTTTAAGGCTACATGTCTTTCTTTATTGGAACGGGTAAAGAAGACTGGTCAACCCCTGCTAGTCACCAAAAGAGGAGAGCCAGTTGCTTTAGTGACACCGCCTCCACCACCAAAGGAGAAAATCTCTTTTGGCTGTATGAAAGATACCATTATTATTGAAGGCGATATTATAAGTCCTCTTCCTGAGGCTGATTGGGAAGTTCTTAGCTCATGAAGTTGCTACTCGATACCCATGTCTGGATATGGTATCTTGCTGGATGTGAAAGATTACCCATGCGGTTCAGGTACATTATTAGTAGCTCCAACACTGAAGTATGGCTTTCTCCAATCTCTGTTTGGGAAACATTGGTTTTAGCAAAAAAAGGTAAAATATCTCTTATGCCAGATCCGCTTCGTTGGGTCGATAAGGTTTTGAAGCGCTGGCCGGTCAAAGAAGCCTACCTTAATATTGCAGTTGCCATCGAAAGTCAGAGGTTGGATCTGCCCCATCAAGATCCTGCCGATCGGTTTATAGCGGCAACAGCCCTGATTTATGGCCTCCGTTTAATGACGTTAGATGAACGGCTCTGTTCGGAGGCATGGTTGCCGACGGTTGAGTTATGAGGATCGAAATAATCTACCTTATCCTTTGCCTTCTCCGACGTTTTGGTCAATGGGGAATAAGGAAAGCACATGAAAGCATGAGATAAATATAAGGGCTGATGGTCTCATCAGCCCTTACAAAACTCAATTTTTTTACTATTCACTGTTTACTATTCACTAATATATATCATCTCCCAGAGTATTCCTTGAGATATTTGAAGAAATCGCTATTGGTGCTTAGTATCAGCCAGGTATCCTTATCTAAAGAGTCTTTGTATATCTCCATTGTCTTTACAAAGGAATAGAATTCCGGATCTTTGTTGTAGGCGCTTGCATAGATCCTTGTGGCTTCGGCATCAGCCTTACCCTTGATCTCTTGTGCCTTTCTGTAAGCCTCAGACGTAATACGTTTTAGTTCCTTTTCCATATCACCAGCAATTTTCATGCTCTCGCCTCTGCCCTCAGACCTGAACTTTTCTGCTATCTGTTTTCTTTCAGCAATCATCCTTCCATAGACAGCCTTTCTCACATCTTCGACATAGTTGATCCTTTTAAACCTCATGTCCACCAGTTCAATGCCAAACTGTGCCAATTTAGGCTGCGCTTGTTCCATAATGTCTTTGGCTATCTCTGCCCTACCTGTCTTAATCCTTTTGACTACAACCTTTCTAAATGTCTCATCTGCAATGCCAGCTTCACTGATATCCATATCCCGGTTTGTGTTTCTTACAATCTCAATCAAATGGTGGGAGGTAATGAAGTTTCTGGTAGCAGGGTCAATGATGTCATCAAGCTTTTTTTGGGCAACTATCTCGCCTCCCACTGTCTCAAAAAACTTTAGGGGATCAACTATCTTCCACCTGGCAAATGTATCCACCCATATATATGTCTTATCCAGGGTGGGTATCTGGCCAGGGTCACCGTCCCATTCCAGTAGGTTTTTCCGGAAATAGGTGGCCTTTTGAATAAAAGGCATCTTAAAATGCAGGCCAGGATTCGTTATAGCATCCCCCACAGACCTACCAAACTGGGTGATGACCACCTGCTCGGTCTCGTCTACTACAAAGACTGAACTGCCAATTACTATCAAGGCAACTATTACGATTATAACAAGAGCGATTAATTTATTCATTGTCTCCTCCTCTCCTGTCAAGATTTAACAGGGGTAGAAGTCCCTTTTGTTCAATATCCACAATATACTTGTTCCCCAGTTTGGGTATCACTTCATTCATTGCTTCTAGATACAATCGCCTTTTGGTTACATCCTTTGCTACTCTGTATTCATTATATATGGCTGTGAATCGATTGGCATCACCCTTGGCCCTGTTTACACGGTCCAGGGCATAACCTTCTGCCTCTTTAATCGTCTTTTCAGCCTCGCCCTTGGCCCTGGGGATGGCCTTGTTATATTCTTCCTTGGCCTGGTAGATAAGTTTTTCCTTTTCCTGGATAGCCTGGTTTACTTCATTAAAGGAGGGCTGTACCTCCTTTGGTACATTGGTCTTTTTCAGTTCCACACCCACTAAAGTGATACCTGTCTCAGCATCATTAAGGGCTTTTTGCAGGGTTAGCTTGGCCTCATCAGCGATCTCTTTCCTTTTGTTGATCACCTCATTTATGCTTCTGTCACCTACTACCTGGCGCATCGCTGCCTCAGAGAGATCTCTTAATGTCTTTTGTACATTTCTGACCTTAAAGAGGTACTTATATGGGTCTCCAATCCTAAACTGGACAATCCAGGGGACAATAGCGCTGTTCAGATCACCTGTGAGCATGAGATATTCATCTTTATATCTCCTGCTAGGGGCATATTCAGTCTGTATACCAGCACGAAGCGTTCTAAAGCCGAACTCTTCTGTATAGATATACTTAACCTTTACCTTGGTCAGCCGCTCAATCCCGCTGGGCAGCTTGAAATGAAGGCCAGGAGAAGTGGTCCTTATATATTTGCCAAAGCGTTGAATCATCCCAACTTCATCCACACCGATGGTATACACGGTTGAAGCGCCCAGCCAGAGCAAAAGCAATATGACGATGATAACTATTATGCCTGAGGGTCCACCTTTAAAATATTGCCGGATTTTATTGAGGATTTCATCTGGGTTTGATGAACCTATATCCAATATATTTTTTCTTTGATCATCTCTCCATGTCATTGAAACCTCCTTTAGACATTATTTAGATGAGCTTAAATACTAAAAGGTATATAGACCTTGTGCAAACAAAAATACAAGACCTAAAATATTAAAATATAGGTGAGAGGTAAAAGGTGATTAAAGCAGTCAATAGTCCGAAAAGATGGTGAATTTGTAAAAAGCCAAACTCGGTGAACCGGTTGTTTCGACCCCTTCGCTCCTGTCATTCCGGCGAAAGCCGGAATCCAGTCTTTTCAAGTAGTTACAGATCATCTGGACCCCTCCCGGACTCGATCCGGGATCTACTGGAGTGATGACTTTTTGCGAAACCATCAACCTTGAACCTTGAACTTTGAACCTTGAACCTTGAACCTAGAACCTAGAACTTTGAACAATACCCTGTTATTTTCATCCCAAAGGGAAGCTAAAAGCCTAAACATGGTTGCGGTAATATGTCCATATAGTATAGATACATAATCATACCAAAAGCAAAGTAGGAATTAGGTGGTCTATGAAGGTGCTTATTATTACCAATGGCTATCCCGATTACAGGGGCTCATATAGGGGTATATTTATAAAAAGACTCTGCCTTGAGCTAAAAAAACAGGGAGTTAATGTTACTGTACTTACCCCCAAGGTCTTCAGGCAGAGCCTTATATTTGAAGAGGCGGATGGAATAAGGGTCTATCGCTTCTGGTATCCAAGCGGGAATAAACCCCTTGGGCAATCGGGTAAGGTCCCCATTTTTGCTATGGGTATCTACATGATATCAGGTATCTTGAATACTTTAAGGCTAATTATAAAAGAAAGACCGGATATCATACATGGAAACTGGATCGTGCCTACCGGGTTGATTGCAGTTATTGGTGGGCGTGTTACAAACGTGCCAGTTGTAAACACCGCAAGGGGCATGGACATTCGTGTAAGCAGCCGCGGCCTTATAGCTGTATTATTTAATCTGGCCGTGAGGCTATCCAATAAGATAACAATAGTATCACCTGCCATGAGAAATCGTAAAGGTCTTAAGGGTGCAGAGGTGATTTCATCTGGCGTTGATGATATGTTCTTTGATATCCCTTCCGGGCATAAGGAACTGGAGGTTATTTGCACCAGGAGCCTTGAGCCTTTATATAATGTTGAGACATTGATTAGAAGCATCCCTATTGTGTTTAAAGAGATACCGGATGTCAGGTTCATCATAGCAGGTGCTGGGTCTCAGGAAGAATACCTTAAAGGGCTTGTCAAGGATCTGGGTGTGGGACAAAGCGTGGAATTCCCTGGGGCCATACCTAATGAATATGTGGCTGGGTTGATGAAGGAGGCAAAGGTGTATGTGTCCACAGCCACAGCAGACGGCACATCTGTATCACTTTTGGAGGCCATGGCAGCAGGGCTTATACCGGTGGTGAGTGATATCGATGCAAACAGGTCATGGATAACCCATGGGAAAGATGGCTATCTGTTTAAGGCTAAAGATCACCAAGATCTGGCGAAAAATATTATAAAGGCCTTAGCAGACAAGTCCCCTGTATCCTCACTTGAACAAAAAAGGGCAGGGCTTAAAGAGAGAATTTCCTGGAGTAGTGTTGCCAAAAGATTTATAGATATTTATACCCAAACCATCAAAGAATCTGAGATCATCTAAGGGTAAAGATTTACCAAAGACAACAGGGATGGATCATGTATAAAATTACATTTACTTTTTTTTAGGATCTGTGTTAATTCCCACAGAAATGCTCAGTTTTGGTAAAAATGATTGGAGAGATGAAAGATAGCAATGAAGATATCAGCAGGTAAAAAAGAGATAATCGGAAAAGTTAGAAATTTTGTTGAAAATCAAGAGGAAATAATATTTGCTTATATCTTTGGTTCTTTTCCAGATAATAACATTTTTAATGACCTGGATTTGGCAATCTACATAGATGAAAATAGTACCTCACCAAAGAAGATTTTCTATGAGATAGAATTATCAAATCAATTAGAAGACATCATAGGGATTCCGGTAGATGTGGTTGTGTTGAATAAAGCATCTGATTCTATTTTATATAGGGCTTCTAATGGGATAGTGATAAAGAATAGTAATGACAACATAAGGGTAAGTTTTATAACTACCCATTGGAAGAAATATTGGGATTTCAAAAATAAGATTCAGGAACATATAGAAGCATGGAAATAGATAAAGAGAGGATCGTCTTTCTTATAGGAGAAATAGAAAAATCAGTTAGTATACTAAAAGATTTTGCACAAGAAGGGAAAGAGAAATTTGTTACAGATATGAAAGCACTTGGTAGTATCAAGTATTATCTTATCCTTGCAATTGAAGCTTGTGTTGATATTTGCAATCATATCACAGCCAAGAAACGCATTGGAGTACCAGAAAGTTATTCTGACTGCTTTAAAATGTTGGCGGATAATGACATAGTCACAAGAGAACTTTCTAATAAATTGGTTAATATGGCTAAGTTCAGAAATTTGCTGGTGCATTTATATTGGAAGGTTGACAATGAGAAGGTATGCGAAATACTTCAGTCAGAGCTTGATGACTTTGGCGAATTTATAAGGCAAATCGCGAGGAGATATCTATAGATAGGGTTTCCGAGACAAGATGTTATGCTACTGCTGAGTTTTCTGGAGATTCGATTGGAAGCACTCCTTGAAGCCATGTCAGCAGGGCTTATCCCCGTGGTAACCGATATCGATGCAAACAGACCATGGATAACCCATGGGAAAGATGGCTATCTGTTTGAGGCTGGAGATCACCAAGATCTGGCGAAAAATATCATAACGGCCTTAGCAGGTAACCTCCCCGTATCCTTACTTGAACAAAAAAGGGCAGGGCTTAAAGAGATAATCTCCTGGAGTAGTGTTGCTAAAAGATTTATAGATATTTATACCCAAACCATCAAAGAAGCTAACAGTCTCCAAAGGTAAAGATTTAGTTTACTAAAGACGAATACTAGAAGAGATCAGGTGGGTGGTAGATGACAATTACTGGTATAAGAATTTTCTGGGTTCACCCAGGCTGGCGGAGCTTTAGGCCATTTGCAACCAGAGATATTTGCGCTTTCCCAATAAATATAATCAGGTAATATAAGCCTTAGAATACATTGAGACCTTTGCATAATATCCATATTGTCATTGTGCGAGCTTTAGCGAAGCAATCTCGAAAAGCCTGCAACCAATGGGATTGCCACGCCTGCCTGTGCGTCGCACCTGTCTGCCGTGCAGACGGCACAGGCAGGCGCAGACAGGTCGGCCTAAAACCCTCCTCGCAATGACAGGCAAGCAATTGTGCAAAGGTCTCACATTGAGTATAGCTTTATGGATTTACCTAAACCTTTCGGTATAGCCAAAACACTTATTAAGTTATTCAAATATCTGCCGGCTAGACGCACACGCCGGTTCTGGATCATCTTGGCCGGTATGGTCTTTGTGGCATTGATGGAAACCATCTCGGCCGGAGCAATCGCGTTTTATGCCGCCACTGTGGCCGACCCACAGACCATCATTCAACAGCATCTGCCCCGTCTGCAGACAATCCTGCCAAGCATCGCATCAATGGATGTCAGGGGTATTATTACCTTGCTAAGCATTGGGATTGTACTTCTTGTCATCATCAAAAATATAACTCAGGCCGCTGTAACCTATGCCAGTAAATTTTTTGCCGCTAATATCAGTGGATATCTGGGTGAATACATGCTCAGAGGCTTTATGGACATGCCCTATGAATGGCACCTGCACCACAATTCCGCCGATCTCATTCAAGGTATTGACTGGAGACGATATTTCGGAAATCTTATAACCGCATCACTCAAGGCATTAAGCGACATCCTGATTGTTTTTATCCTGTTATCAACATTATTTATTGCCAATTCGATCATTTCTCTGATTGTATTTCTGAACCTTGGTGGAACCGCATTGCTGATTATCAAGCACGTCCGGAAATCAATGGATCGCCTTGCCAGGATTCACCGTGATTATAACCAGTCTATCAATCGCGATATAACCAAGGCCATGCATGGTATTAAAGAGATCAAGATATATGGCCGTGAACAGGCCTTTACTAAAAAATATGACAGTGAGGTCTACCAGTTTGCCCGTACCGATGCGCTACTCAACTTCACTAACCAGCTGCCTTCCTGGTTTCTGGAAATCATGGGTGTTGCCATGCTTGCTATCTCAATATGGATCATGTTTTTTTATTTTGGCGACTCATCTGTCAAGATTACCGGCACCGTCGCTCTACTGGCTGTAGCATCCTGGCGCATTTTGCCCGCCATAAGCCGCATCCTGAACAGCACGACCACTATCCGTCAGTCCATACCCTATGTTCACAGAGGATTGGAATATTTGGATGATATCGTAGCTCACCCTGTTCCTGCATTCCGAGGCAACGACCTTGATACGTTTAAACAGGAACTCAAGCTGAATAATATTTCTTTTACCTATTACAAGGCTAACCGGCCCGCGCTGAAAGATATCAGCCTCACCATCCCATGTGGGCAAACCATGGGCATCATTGGTACCTCGGGTGCAGGCAAGAGCACCCTGGTGGATATCATCATCGGTCTGTTGCAGCCCTCAAGCGGAGACATCTATCTGGACGGGCGCAAATTAACACCGGAGCGGGTAAAATCATGGCAGAAACTGCTCGGCTATGTGCCCCAGTTTCCATACATTGCACCAGCCACACTTGCCGAGAATGTAGCCTTCGGTATACTGCACGATGACATCGACCGCACGCGTGTTGAACAATGTTGTCACATGGCTGCAATGGATGACTTCCTGCATGATCTGCCCCAGGGCATCGACAGTTTTCTGGGTGAACGCGGAGTCAAACTCTCCGGCGGTCAGCGCCAGCGTGTGGCCATTGCCCGGGCGCTCTACCACAACCCTAAAGTAATCATCTTTGACGAGGCCACCAGCTCCCTGGATACCAAAAATGAACAGGCCGTCCAGCAGACTATCTATTCACTCAAAGACAAGATGACCTTGATTATCATTGCACATCGGCTGAGTACTGTAGACGATTGTGATACAGTGGTGTGGCTGGAGAAAGGCAGAATCAACATGATGGGGGAAACTGCCAGTGTGCTGAAAAAATATAGGCAACAACATATTGAAAATAAATCGGGGAAAAATCTTTGTTCTTGAATATAGCTCTTCTGAATATTTGCCCATTATGTGTGTTCCAAAACGGGGATATAAATATTTAGTTAAGTTTGTCAACAACGTCCCTCTATCCTACCTTATTTGTAGGTGAACCATGTTCAAAAAAAATAAAACTTTAGACGAAAAATATACCTACCCAAATGCATCTATACCTAACAGAACAACGGTATTATTCCCGCAGGCTGATACTGACTTCAACCCGCCATTGTTTTTCCCCACTGAAAATTGGAAGGGCGGCAGTCGTTCCGGTTTCCGACATTTGAAAAATGCGTTCCAGGTATTGTATTCGACCATGGAAGATATGGGATATGCAGTAAACCGCAAAAACACTACTCATCCCGATATAATCATAAACTGGTCAGGTAAACATTTAGGCAATCATCATAGGGATAAGACTTTGGTCATGGAACATGGTTGGATGCTACGTTTAATCACCTTGCACAGCCATTCAGAATAATACATGGGACACCACCTCCAAGCTGGATTTCCCGATTTGACGGTAAGCACCCAGAACAAATCATGAGGCTGATCGAAGATCAAGCACAGGGCTTGTGTAACATTCCGCAAAGAAAAACATCCGATATAGATACCTTACTCGATTCAAATGCATACAAGTATCTATGCCGCCTGTTAAATATTCTATATCCGGCAGTGGCGTGTTTCATTGCAAGCCCCCTCCCAAAAAACATCCGAAAAAAATTCAAAAAGTTCATACGCTATATTGAAGCCTTAATTACATCTCCTAGGGTCATTTCATGCCGTGAAAAGTTGGCAGCCATTCATACGTCGCATGAAATCGATGCCTTAAAAAAACAAAATATCCTCATTATTCGACTTGATAAGATTGGCGACTGCATTCTAACAATTCCATTCTTACGTGAGCTAAAACGCAACTATCCTGATACATCAATAACATTACTGGTTAATCCCAAGTCATATAATCTGTTTCAAAACTGCCCCCATATTGACAGGCTCATAACATATGAAGATAACACCTCCGGAAGACTCTGGCGATCGCGAAGACTTATCAATGCACTAATTTTTTCTTATAAGAATATTAAGCCACACAAATATCAAATCGCCATCAATCCCAGATGGGATATCGATGACCATTATGCAACTCACCTTGCATATTTCAGTGGCGCACCAATAAGAATCGGATATTCAGAAACAGTCACTCCGAGCAAACAGGAATACAACAAGGACTATGACAAGCTGCTTACTACTATCCTGTACGATAAAACACCCAAACATGAAATCGAACGCAACCTGAAAATCATTGAGGCGATACATGGAACAATAACTAATGATCAGTTGGAATTATATATTACACAGGAAGAACAAGACAGAGCCGACATGCTGCTCGCAGCATCAAACTTTTCGCATTCTCAATTAACAATCGCTATCTTTCCCAATGCAGGCAGTAAAAACAGAGAGTGGTCTATTAGTAATTACATAAAACTCAGCAACTGGCTTATCAGTGAATACCGAGCACAAATAGTTATTATCGGTGGGAGGAAAGACAACGAACATGACCAAATAATAAGACAAAATATTCAAAATAACATTGCATTCCTATCCGGAACAACAACCCTGAATGAAACTGCTGCAATATTACAAAAATGTCATATGTACATCGGCTCAGATTCAGGCCCTATGCATCTTGCTGCAGCTATGGGCACACCCGTAATTGAAATTTCATGCCATCCCAAAAATTCTGATCCTAATCACCCAAATTCTCCTATCCGTTTTGGACCTTGGAAAGTTCCTCACATAATCATACAACCAGAGAAAGCATTACTGCCGTATACAAACGGGTGCACCGCTACAACAGCTCACTGTATAAATCAAATAACAATAGACCAAGTAAGAAAATCCTTTATCCAGCTACACAAGAACCTTCGCAATGAAAAAACAAATCATTATTCAACCTGATAGTTCAGCATGGCCATGGACCGCCGCCCCCTCTGATTACCCCTCGACCATGCCGGACGGTTCTCCTTGGCCCAGGATTACGATTGTCACACCATCCTTTAATCAGGGGCAATATCTGGAAGAAACAATCCTTTCCGTACTCAACCAAGGTTATCCCAACTTGGAATACATCATTATCGACGGGGATAGCACTGATGGCAGCGTGGACATTATAAAAAAATATGAAGATAGGATAGCCTATTGGGTCAGCGAACCGGACCATGGCCAGCCCCATGCCATTAACAAAGGCTTTGAACGCGCCACTGGTGACTGGATCGCATGGTTAAATTCTGATGACATTTATCTACCAACCACTTTTTGGGAGATTGCCAAAACTGCAACAAAAAATACAGATGTCCAATGGATAGTTGGCGAAACAATATTTGCCAACGAAAAGTTGCAAGAAAAATGGCGCTTTTCACCGCATTATAACACTGGTACTTGGAGAGATTCTCATTTCCAACTCACAAATACCTGGACGGATTTTGTGTGCGCAAAAAAGTCTGGTACTGCATTACCGCAGCCATCATCATTCTGGAGTCATAATGCCGTTAAGGATGCTGGAGTTATCAATGAAGACTTTCATTATGCCATGGACCACGAATACTATATTCGTCTGGCTAGAAAAGGATATTCTCCGTTATGCATAGATAAACCACTGGCAGTCTACCGGGATAATAGTCAATCCAAAACTTCACAAGGCAAACTGCCATTCTGGATAGAAGAACTAGAAATAACAAGCCAATATCTTCCTGATGCAACCTCAATGGAACGAAAAATTTTATTAGATTACAAAAAATGGCTAAGATGTCAGATTGTTGAACTTCAATTAAGAGAAAAGATTAGCAAGGTTCCATTTGCATCATCATTAGAAAAAATAATACCTTATAGCACTAATTCTTTTATATCTCGTTTAAGAAGAAGATTATATCAATCTGTACGCAGATTCAAGTTTTGAAAACACGCGAGATTTCCTTGAAAGAACCAGCCATTACAGGAATTGTAATAACATACAATGATGAAGACCATCTGGAAGAATGCCTGTTGGCTTTGAAATTTTGTGATGAGCTGATTGTTGTTGATCTAGGCTCTACAGATAATTCTCTACCGATTGCTCATAGCATGGGCGCAAAGATTATCATGCATAAGTGGGTACCTGTTGTGGAGATGGCAAGACAATTTGCCGTGGAACAGGCCTCTAATGACTGGATCATTTTTATGGATCCTGACATGATTTTTCCTTTCCACAAGCAAAAAGAAATCAAAAATCTTATTAAAGAAAATGACCTGTTAGCCAAAATCTACATTCCCTATCGTAACTATTTTCTTACACATCCGGTATATCATGGGGTATGGGGTAAAGATAAAAAATTTCCTTCAGTCATCCACAAAAATCGAGTTTATTATATTCCACTTGTTCATACAGAATCTACAACAGATCCTAAATGGGAGAGTGTGACATTGTCTGTTGGAAAAGATGAATTTATCAGGCATTATTGGATCGACTCCTGGCCGCAGTTTTTTGAGAAACACAGGCGTTACATCAAACAGGAGGGAGAAAGCCAGTATAAAAAAGGCTGTCGTTTCTCCTGGCGCAAATGTATTTTGTACACATTATTCGAAAGCTACAACAACTTTATCAGAAAACAAGGATATAAAGACGGCCTGCTGGGGGTTATTCTCGGTATACTTTGGACTTGGTATAACTGGAGCACCTGGCAATCGCTGAGAAGATACCAAAAGATCTTGGCATCAACATGACTAGAGCATCCGATCTTAAAATATCTATTATAACTCCATCTTACAACCAGGGCCGTTTCCTGGAAGAAACCATTCAGTCGGTCCTGACCCAAAATTATCCTAACATAGAATATATCATCATTGATGGTGGCAGTACGGATGGAAGTATTGATATGATCCACAAATACAAAAAGTACTTGGCCTACTGGCTGAGCGAACCAGATAAGGGGCAGTCCGATGCGATCAACAAGGGATGGTCAAAATCCACTGGTGATGTCCTGTGCTGGATTAATGCTGATGATCTGTACAAACCAGAGGCACTCAAAAACGTTGCTGAAGTATTCAATGAAAATCCAAACGCCATTGCTGTTATAGGTGCAGGAGAAACATATAATATTACAGGCAATGAATGCTTATCACGCAGACCCCCCCAGTTTGATCCATATGCAATGATAAAAACCTGCGGATCTGTACCAATCCAGCCGTCTGTCTTTATAAAGAGGAATGTGTATGAAGAAATAGGTGGGTTGGATGTCAACCTTCACTATGTCATGGATTGGGAATACTGGATCCGCATCGGGCTTTATTACCGTAAAGACCAAATAGTCAGAACACCCTCGATACTTTCCATAAACAGGGAATGGCCAGCAACCAAAACAAATATTGGCTGGCAGAGAAGTTGCGAAGAACATAGAATAATTCTATATAGGTTAAAGGATAAAATACCAGACCAAGCATTAATAAAAGCAGGCATAAGATCGAGCTATAGAAAACAAGCTGATTCTGCATTACGTAATAATATGAATAGGGAATCAATTTATTATATAGCAAAATCATTGTCAGTTGATCCATTACGGCATAATCCACTCAGGGAATGCATATTATTTCTTTATCTTTTACTTGGTAAGAATAAATCGCAAGTTATAAAACAACTAACATCTTCTCTAAGAGAAAAATTAGGGAATCGCATCAGTTATTAAAAATATGGATATGACACCTGATAATAATCATCGAAAAACAATCCCGGCGTGTTTAAGCGAAATCTCAAATATTTAACAAATATTATATTCAGGAAGCCCCCCTATGATGGGGTGAAGGATTGACACGCTTGCGAGTAATTTATGAAGACATCAAAGTATAAGAAAATAACAACAGCTTTAAGTGGAAGTTTTTATGCTTCATTTCTCCCATTCAGGGGAAGGCATTTTGTATTTAAAAAGATTGTCGCCTGCGTCTTTTCAGTAGGAGAGCTGACAGAACAAAAGGCCATAGAGAGTATCAGGCAACAAAGATTACCTGTTTCCCGGCTTGAGATAATAAAAAATGTAAACCCAATCAGTGCAGCCTCAAACATGGCTCTTGAATTGGCTGCAGATGCCGATTTTCTGCTTTGGGTCGATGCAGACATGATACTAGATAAACACTGTACTGAACAGTTATTAAAACTAGCCGGTTCTAATGTTCTATATGCAGTGGCTCCTCTTCGTGATCCTGTTTTTGGTAAGGTTGGTTATATAAAACTGTTAAATATGGATATTGTGCGAGGATTAGAGATCAAATTTAGAGATGTGCTGGGTTGCGATGTTGATTTCTGCCGCCAGGCAAAGGAAAAAGATCCATCGCTTCAAATCGAGCGTTACACCATCACGAGAAGAACTCTCGGCATCCATCATCCGACATACACGGCACAAGAATTGTTCAAAAAAAATCAGGTAGAAAAGAAAAAAAGGGGGAATCGTATTGACCGGAAAGTACTTCTGTCAATGGCTCGAAAATATTACAAGACAGGCAATCCGGTTCTACTGGCCGGTATGCTTGGCGAAATCTTTTCCAATCCGGACAAGTCTTCTGGAGAATCATCTCTACACAGTGGTCTTGATAATTGGAATAAAGCAGCCGAGTTACTCGGTGATATTCCCGACGATGTTACATTCGGGTTTCATGATATAGAATGACTATATATTTTAATGAAAGATGTGCCGCATAACCGGAATCTGGAATAAAAATAATTCAGCCGATGTATCCCGCATGTGTCAAAATATGAGGGACACTCTCATCCGAGGTGGTCCTGACGATGCAGGCATATACATCGACAAAGAAGCCAACCTGGCGCTTGGCCATAGGAGGCTTTCCATCATAGACCTGACAGATACCGGCCATCAGCCCATGAGCACCCCTGATGGCAGGTACACCATCTGTTATAACGGCGAGGTATATAACTATCAGGATATAAGGAAAGACCTTGAGAAAACAGGTGTAAAATTCAAAGGCACCTCTGATACGGAAGTGGTCTTAAATGCCTTTGCTCACTGGGGGCATGAGTGTGTAGATCTGTTCATAGGGATGTTTGCATTTGCCGTCTGGGATTCTCAGGATAGGAGCCTATATCTCTTCAGGGACCGCATGGGCGTAAAGCCTCTGTTCTATTACAAAAAGGATGGACTGTTTGTATTTGCATCAGAGCTCAAGGCCTTGCATGCTGGTCTTTCTGAAAGACTTGAGATCGATAGAAGTACTCTGGGAGAGTTTTTTCATTACGGTTATATTGCTGCACCAGGGTCCATATACAGGAATACCTATAAGCTTGAGCCGGGTCACTGGATCAGGACCTCATCTGATCACAAGATAGAAAAACATCAGTACTGGTCATACAAGTCTGTTCTGGGACAAGCCATAATTGCAGGTACAGACAATGACTTGGTAGACCAACTTGAAGGGCTTATGGTTGATGCCTTCAAAAAGAGGCTTATTGCCGATGTGCCGGTGGGGGTATTCCTCTCAGGTGGCATAGACTCCTCCCTGGTTACTGCAATACTTGCACGCAATACAAGCACTCCTATAAAGACATTTACCATTGGTTTCAAGGAAAAGGACTATGACGAGTCGGCTTGGGCAAAGGAAATCGCAGGGTATCTGGGTACAGATCATACTGAAAAGATTGTAACGCCTGATCATGCAAAGGCTATCCTCCCCCTGTGGCCTGAGATCTATGATGAGCCCTTTGGCGATATATCAGGGATCCCAACCACCATAGTCTCTCAAATGACAAGACAGTATGTAAAGGTAAGCCTGTCAGCAGATGGGGGGGATGAGCTGTTCTGCGGGTATCATCGCTATTGGGTGATGGATATGCTTGATAAGGCCTTGGGATTATTTCCGTCAAGGTTTGCTAATATGACTGGTCGTATCATGGATAGGATTGGCATTGATAATGTATCAAACATGGCCCAGGTTATACCTGGATTAAGGCTTCCTGCGATCAAGGATCGTATGAGGAAATTTCAGGCAGTGCTTGCAAACTGGGAGGGCGATGCAGCAAGCGCCTATCCTTATGCTGTAGGCTACTGGCTTCCCCATGAGATAGACTATCTGAT
>JAGGYK010000191.1 GCA_021162585.1 Deltaproteobacteria bacterium | reverse complement strand
ATTGGAAACCTTCTACCCTCTACCCTCTACCCTCCACCTTCCACCTTCCACCTTCTACCTATCCACCTGAGTAGTTGCAACCAATCAAACTAATAAAACCATTGAAACCAACAAATAATTTTGATATTCTCGTACTAAAGTAAATCGAAAAGGAGGTAATAAGATATGGATTCCAGGGATGTTAAGAGTGTTGTAATTGTTGGGGCAGGCACCATGGGTCATTCCATTGCCCAGGTCTTTGCTCAGGCCGGGATAGATGTAGGTCTTGTAGATATTAATAAAGGGGCCTTGGAGCGTGCCCTCAGGCTCATAAAGTCTAATCTTAAGACCCTGGCTGATTTTGGGCGGATTTCTTCTGTGGAGATCCCAAAGATCCTTGAACGGATCCACCCAAGCACAGATTTGGCGGTTGCAGCCCAAGAGACTGATTTTGCCCTTGAAGCAGTGGTTGAGGTTCCTGATGTAAAAAGGGAGGTCTTTAGGCAATTGGATGAATTATGCTCTAAAGATACGATCTTGGCCAGTAATACCTCCACACTGGATGTTTTTAGTATTGCAGATATAAGGCAACCTTCTCGGTTAGTTGTATCACACTGGTTTGCTCCACCGTATATCATTCCTTTGGTGGAGGTGGTCCCAGGCCCCAAAACCTCTTCGGAAGTTATCACCTTTACAGCAAATTTGATGGAAAGACTTGGTAAGCGTCCTGTAATTATGAAACGATTTGTGCCCAGTTTCATTGTCAACCGTATCCAACAGGCCATCATCATCACGGTGATGGAGATGTTAGAGAATGGCTGGGCAACACCTGAGGATATTGATCTGGCTGTGAAGACCAGCCTAGGGGTTCGGCTTCCTATTGTAGGAGCGGTTCAGACCCTGGACTTTACAGGACTTGACTTGATATATGATATCCAGAACTCAGTTGGTATGGCTGTAGGACTCATAAAGGAAAGGGTAGAGCAGGGACATCTTGGGGTTAAGACATCCAAGGGCATTTATGACTATGGAGGACGGAGCGAAGAAGAGATCCTTCAGAAGAGAGATGAGCTCTATCTCAAGATGCTTAATTATCTGGAGGACATCAATGCATTTGATCCGGTGTAGGAGGCAGAGTTAACCTTTCTTCTAGACTAAATTCAAAAATTAAGGGCTTATCCACCGCAGACGCAAAGAACGCAGAGTTTTTTATTCAATCATACCATGATGCATTCAATCAGGCGCTTACCGAATTTGTCATTGCGAGCGCAGCGAAGCAATCTAAAGGCTGAGATTGCCACGTCGCTAAAACTCTTCGCAATGACTTGATTGCAACTTGGCATCAGGCTCTGTTGTGTTGTTTTCTCCAGTGATCAAACATCAGAGAAAGTAGCTGGGCAATCTCATCCAGGCGGTTGTAGATCCGTATCCCTTCTTTATTGAGGTCAAAAGTTACCTGGCTTTCCCATGGGGTGTAATGGCTCCCGATCAACACCGGGATGCCTGTTTCTTTTTCTAAGGCGTTGAATCCCTGGATCATCTGTTTCTCCACCTCAAGAAATAGTTTCATCTCATCTGGGGTGTCATCCTTGAGCATCCCTGGTCTGCCCAGGCCATGCAGAATAAGTGCATCCACCTCGCCTGAAGACAGGATCTTACGCCCGAGATTGAGCATGGCATCAATCGAGAACACGAACCCCGCAGCACCGATATCCACCGGGTTTTTTGTTGATGCCCTGGGCGGCATGCCAAGGGATCTTAACCGCTGTTGCAACTCCAAGCTTAGCTCAGGCACATACAGTCCCTGTTCCTCCAGTGAGTCGGATAGCGCTACTCCCCAGGATCCTCCTATGGTGACTATAGCCACTTTTTTGCCCCTCATGGGCGGGCGCTCAAGTAAGGCATGACCTATAGGGAGCATTAGTTCCATGGTTGGCGAGATAATGATGCCGACCTGGTTGAGGAGGCCTTGATAGAGTTCTTTTATTCCAGATAAAGCACCTGTGTGGCTACGGGCTGCGCGAGCACCACCTGGTGTTCTTCCTGCCTTATATACCACGATGGGCTTTGTCTTCGTGATTTTGCTGGCAACATCGATAAAGCGCCTCCCATCACGGATGGTTTCAAGGTACATGAGGATTGCCTTTACATCAGGGTCTTGCCCGAAGCGCTCGAGAAAGTCTGTCACCGTAAGGTCACACTCGTTCCCGGTATGGATGAATTTCCCCACACCCATGCCCCTGGAGGATCCGGAGGCCAGAAGGTCATAAAAGGCATAACCTCCCTGGCAGACAGCAGCAAGGGCAGTAGGTAAAAGGTGATCAGCAGGTGAGGCTGCTGCATTAAATCCGGCATGGAGGTTGAATGTGCCGCTTACGTTTGGACCAAGGATGCGCATCCCATACGAATGGGCAAGCTTGGCCATGTCCTTCTCTCTGGCCCTTCCGTCTTTAATCGCCTCTGAAAAGCCAGCTGTGATGATCGTGATCCCCTTTACTCCTTTCTCGCCACAGGCCATGATTATCTCTTCTATGGATTCATCGGGGATGGTAAGGATAGCCAGGTCCACTGGTTCTTTGATCTCCCTCACGTCCTTGACAGCAAGTATGCCATATATTTCCTGAGCCTGGCGGTTCACAGGATAAATCTTTCCATGATAGCTCCAGGAAGATAGTCCTTTCATGATGAACGATCCCCATGATCCTGGCCTCTGAGTGGCGCCAATTATTGCTACGGACCTTGGTTGAAGAAAGACATCCAGATTAGTCTTAACTTTCATGTGTTCTCCCTATTACATTGTCTCCATTAACTACATTTGACAAGGCACTAAACTAGCATGTACATATATATAAATCAATCTCTATAAACCCCCATTTCCTGCAAGACAGTCGACAGTCGTTAGTCGATAGTCGGAAAAGACTGGAGAGACCATTTTCTTGAACGGGCTTCGCCTTGGCGGATAGGCATCGGACATCCGCTCCGTCCGCCAAAAGCGGAGCGACGGAAAGCATGAAAAGATCCTCGGGATGGGGGGTGTTACCCCTTCAATAACATCCCCCTGGCCCCCTTCAAAGGGGGAATTCATCCGATAGACGCTAGAACATGCATTTTAATCCCCTGATCCCCGACCCCTGTTTTTATATAAACAGCCATGGCCTACCGCTCACAACGAAGTATGAAAATGAACGTATCACTAAGTAGGGCCCGTTCCCCTGAACGGGCTATTTCCATATAAACGCGCATGAGCGATCCACGCTCACAACGAAGTATGAAAACAAAACAACATCCCAGTCCGCTGTCTCCCCCGTCTCAAACTGACCCCCGGCCCCTGATCCCTGACCCCTATTTCCATATAAACGTGCAATAAGGTACCTTTTTATATAGGTAGTAGATGTCAGTTGTTGGGAGTAGATTGACTCATTGAAGAGCTTCGTATATGGATTAGGCATAGTGTTTTGAATATCTTAGAGTATCAGGAGGACAGATAATGGCTCTACATGTAGTTATCATGGCTGGAGGTAAAGGGAAACGCCTGTGGCCTTTGTCACGAGAAGACAGACCAAAGCAGTTGCTTTCTCTCAATGGTAAGGGTAGCCTGTTGAGAAAGACTGTAGACAGAGTTCTTCCGCTTGTTGCCCCGGCCCAGATCTGTGTGGTGACAAACAGCGATATTGCCGACCAGGTAATGAATGAACTGCCTGAAATACCTGAAGAGAACATCTTTACTGAACCGATTGCCCGTAATACTGCACCATGCATTGGATATGCAGCTGTAATGATAGCACAGCAGGATCCTCAGGGGACCATGGCGGTGCTTCCATCAGACCATGTCATTACAGATCCGGGAAGGTTTTGTGATGCCCTTCGCTTTGGTGTCACATCCATAGAACAGTATCCGGATTTACTAATCACTCTTGGCATAGTTCCAAATTACCCGGAGACCGGCTATGGTTACATTGCTCCCTCTGACCATATCTACGCAAACGACAGTTTTGTATTATATAAGGTTGAGGCCTTTTATGAGAAGCCAGACAGGAGAAGGGCTGCAGCTTACATAAAGAAGGGCTATCTCTGGAATTCAGGGATGTTTTTGTGGCGTGTGGATACAATCTTGAAGGCATTTGAGGAATATCTGTCTGATATATATAAGCGCCTGATGGATATGGGCGCAAGGATAGACAAAGAAGGTAGGGCCCTTTATGAATTCTATAGAGATGTAGAGGCGATCTCCATTGATTATGGGATTATGGAAAAGGCGCTCAATGTAGGGGTTATCCCGGTTGAGTTTGGGTGGAATGATGTGGGGTCATGGGATGCCCTTGGAAGGATTTCTTCTACTGACGGGAAGGGGAATGCCGTACAAGGCCATGCAGTATTGGAGGATTCGTGGAACAACGTAATTTGGGCCACAGGGAAAAGGATTGTGCTAATAGGTGTGAACAATATGGTTGTGGTTGAGGGCCAAGACGCTATACTTGTATGTCCCCGTGGAAGATCCCAGGATGTGAGTAAACTCCTGCGCAAGATGAAGGAAAATCAGGACTAATTTGGGCTTACAGGATAGCTTTTACCTTTCATACAAACCCTCATGTCCTGCAAGACAGTCGACAGTCGTTAGTCGGAAAAGACTGGAGAGACCATTTTCTTGAACGGGCTTCGCCTTGGCGGATGGGCATCGGACATCCGCTCCGTCCGCCAAAGGCGGAGCGGACGGAAAGCATGAAAATATCCTCAGGCTGGGGGGGTGTTACCCCTTCAATAACATCCCCCTGGCCCATTCAAAGGGGGAATTCATCCGATAGACGCTAGAACATGCATTTTAATCCCCTGATCCCCGACCCCTGTTTTTATATAAACGCGCATGAGCGATCCACGCTCACAACAAAAGATGAAAACAGCTGTGTGATAATGGAAATTTAGTTCATCAGCTCTCAGCAATGTAGGGCCCGTTCCCCGAACGGGCCGATGAGAGCTTTTTCATACAAACTGGTACCTATATTCACATGAGTTCTGTGTCTTGACATGCCTTAACAGGTATGACAGTTTGATACCATTAATTATTATATAAAACGGGAGGTTTATATGAAGGAGGTGGCCTTATTTATTCCTTGTCTTGTAGATCAGCTTTTACCTGAAATAGGCACTAGTGTAGTAAAAATATTTCGTAAATTAGGGGTTAGTTTTGTCTATGACCCCAGGCAGACATGTTGCGGCCAGCCATTGGTGAATGCCGGAGATAGGAAAGGGGCTTCCCAGGTAGCAAAACACTTTATCTCCATCTTTGAGGGAAGTGAATACATAGTTGCTCCTTCTGGCTCATGTATATATACAGTTAAGGAGCACTACCCAAGACTATTGGCTGATGAGCCTGTCTGGTATCAGCGGGCCTGTGGAGTCTCGGAAAAGGCCTATGAATTCTCACAGTTTCTGGTGGCAATCTTAGGCGTAAGTGATGTTGATACTAGATATGAGGCCAGGGCATGTCTCCATGAGTCTTGTGCGATACTTCGTCAGCTAGGGGTCTCAGACGAGCCAAAGACGTTATTAAAAAATGTAGAAGGTCTGGAACTTACCCCATTAAATGATGCTGATGTGTGTTGTGGGTTTGGTGGGGAATTTGCAGTAGATTATCCAGATATATCAGAGGCAATCCTAAAAGACAAAGCCAATAACTTTAAGGCCTCTGGTGCTGACATCTTGATCCTTGGGGAGCCAGGTTGCTTATTAAATATTAGAGGATATATGTCTAGTAATGGGGTAAATGGCCATGTCAAGCACATAGCCGAGATATTGGCTAGTGAATAAGTGAGGTGATACTTATGAACCTACAGACTGAAAGGTTTAAAGAGATAGCCAGGGAAAATTTAGCCAATGAAGAACAAAGAAAGATTTTAAGTCAATTTTCTCTTATACTTAAGGCGCTTAGAGATTCTTCCTTTGCAGCCCTACCTGATGAGAATGCTGCCCTTGAAAAAGGTAGAAAGATAAGGGAGGATTCAGTAAAAAACATGCCTTATCTCTTAGAGACGTTTGAAGAAAATGCCACAAAGGCTGGCGCCAATGTAGTGTGGGCTTCTGATGCAAGGCAGGCAAATGACTTTATCGTCTCTCTTGCAAAGGAAAAGGGAGCAAACTTATGCGTAAAGGCAAAGTCTATGATCTCTGAAGAGATAGGGCTAAGGGAAGAACTTACTGATGGTGGGATAGAGACATATGAGACTGATCTGGGAGAATTTATTGTCCAGCAGGCAGGCAAGACCCCATTCCATATAGTTGGCCCTGCGATCAATATGACAATTAAAGAGATATCAAACCTTTTTAACAAAACAATAGGGGTACCAAAGACAGAAGATCCAACAGAATTGGCAATAAGTGCCCGCATGTTTTTACGTGACAAGTTTAAAAATGCACAGATTGGGATCAGTGGGGCCAATATGGCAGTGGCTGAAACAGGCTCTATCATTCTGGTAGAAAACGAAGGGAACATAAGGTTTGCAACCTCTGTACCCAAGACCCATATTGTACTTATGAGTATAGAAAAGGTAGTTCCTACTATGTCTGATGCAACGCATATGTTGAAACTTCTAACCAGGAGCTGCACAGGGCAGCGTATCTCAAATTATGTTTCTGTAATCACTGGTCCAAAGAAGGCAGGTGAGATAGACGGCCCAGAGGAGTTGTATATCGTTATCTTAGATAATGGCCGGACAAAGATATATTCAGATGAGGTCTTGAGGGGTGCTTTGCAGTGCATTAAGTGCGGTATGTGCGCAGCCGTGTGCCCTGTATACACCCATGTAGGGGGATATGCCTATGGTTGGGTATACTCAGGCCCTATTGGTGCCGTGCTTAATCCACTTTTATTAGGTTTGGATAGGGCCAGGGATCTTTATCATGCAACCACACTATGCGGTGCATGCAAGGATTATTGTCCGGCAGGGGTGGATGTGCGCAATATAGCCCTAGACTTGAGGGCCAAGGAGATGGATGGTGACAAGTCTTTTAATGCTAGTAATCCCCCGGTTGGCTTAAAGAGGCTCTATCGCATTTGGACATGGGTGCTTTTGCACCACTCGAGGTATAAGATTGCATCAAGACTTATGCGTATAATAATGCTCCCTGCCATTAAATATGGCAAGATATCAAGGCTTCCTGGTAGGCTCTCAGGCTGGACACAGTGCAGGGATATACCCCAGTTGCCCCCTAAATCCTTTCATGAGATATACTCAGAATTAAAAAAGTAAAGGAGTTTGTGATGGATAGCGCAAGTAATAGAGAGATTATCCTGGATAGCTTGAAGAGGTTTGCTATAAAGCCAGAAGGGCCTGTCAAGTCTGAGTTAGTAAAGACAAAAATAGATGACTTAGACGCATTATACGAGAGTTTTGCTCAGGGAGTAACAGCAGCTGGGGGGACTGTTCATCGGGTAAAGGATATGAAAGAAGCGCTAGAGGCGCTTGATACTATCTTGAAAGAGCTGGAGGTGAGTACAGTTGTTATCTCTGAAGATAAGATGATCAAGTTGGTGGGAATTAAAGACTACCTTAAAGGAAAAGATATAAAGATATTAGCAATTAGTAAGGATCCAGCAAGACATAAAAAGACCTGCTTTTCAGCGGATGCAGGCATTACAGGTGCAGATTATGCCCTGGCTGATACAGGGACAATCATGATTTATCATGGCAAAGATAATGCACGTCTCATCTCTTTGGCCCCACCAACTCATATCGCCTTTGTTGAGGCGGACAAGCTTTTACCAGACATAGATACACTTATAGCAGAAATCAAGCCTTCAAATAAGAGTATGCCAAGCGCCATGACCTTGATAACCGGCCCTAGTTTAACAGCAGACATTGCTCTGCAGCCTACCTTTGGTATGCATGGTCCAAAGAATTTATATGTAATCTTTATATGAAAATAGCTGTCAGCTTTCAGCCATCAGCATTCAGCTGTAGGGGCCTTTTGCCTCATCGGCCCGTTCGGGGAACGGGCCCTACAACGTATTGGTAAGGCTAATCAGCCCGCTTAAGGGAAATATGCACTACAGGGATAGAATTTGTATGAAAATGCCATATTTTCATACTTCGTTGTGAGCGTGGATCGCTCATGCGCGTTTATAGGAAAATAGTGAATAGTAAACAGTGAACAGTGACGGTTTCGCAAAAAGTCCATTATACCCCTTACCCGTCATTCCGGCGAAAGCCGGAATCCAGTCTTTTCAGGTAGTTGCAGATCACCTGGACTCTTCCCGGACTCGATCCGGGATCTACCGGAGTGACGATTTTTTTACGAGTTCATCAACAGTGAATAGATTTACTTTTAGATGATGTATGTACTTGCTGCTTATGAGACCTTTGCATAATTGTTTGTCTGTCATTGCGAGGAGTTTAAGCGGCGAAGCAATCCCGCCTCAGGCGGGATTGCTTCGCCTGCCTGTACATCGGCAGACAGGTCACCCATGCCCTTGCAATGACAGGCCTGCCTATGCCTCCTGGTCGGGGATTGCTGGCTAACGAGGTAGGAGACAAGGCGAAGAGGATATTGCCAATCGGAGATGCAGACGGGCCTGCCCATGCTAACGGCCTGGCTATTACCACTGGCCGTGAAATAAATACGGCATCCAGGCGGGCGCGGGCTGTCTCCCGCGCCGCTGATGCCTGTCGTTGGCCAAATAAGTTGACTTGACATGGTCCGTAGTGTGGATTATTATAGCTATAAAAACCCACACTACGGAGGTGTAATATGAGAACAATTCAGATGACACTTGATGATGATCTT
>JAGGYK010000239.1 GCA_021162585.1 Deltaproteobacteria bacterium | reverse complement strand
GGTCTAATTACATAGAGGACTTCGAGTTCTGCTCCCAGTCTTTTGCGTAAATTCTCTGCATACATAAATACTTCTTTGTCTGTCTTGTGTCCTTCTTTCTTCAACGTTTCCCTGGCAATCTCAAATGCCCCTGCCTCAGCATAAGGGGCTGCTTCTAGTAAGGTTTCTATCTTTTTCATTAAAATAGCCAATAGAATCTTCTTCCCCATGCTTAAGACCTCAACACCATGCTCAATATTTCTTTTGGCCGGCCTTTAAAGAACATTTTGCACTTTTAGCGGTGAGGAGCTCTTATTTCTTTTCGTTGTTCAACCCTCTTGGTTACTGGAACACGTTTTTCTTTTTCTTCAAAATACTTCCTCTTTAATGTTTCCCTAGCAATCTCAAATGCCCCTGCCTCAGCATAAGTGGCTGCTTCAAACAAAATTTCTATTTTTTTCATCAATTTTCCTAACATCTTGCCCTCCTTTCTTGGATTTCACTATTTTATGTTGCAAGTCCCATGCCAATTAGCTAAACTGCTGAGTATTTATCACAACTGGACTTTTTCATGTAATCTCTCTGGGCTCAAATTAGGTTTGTTTTATTTCGCAATAGCCTATGTGAATATTCCAATTTATTCAGATATACAAGACATTAGGTGTCTGCTGCCATTTGTAACCAACTATTTACAATATGCAACATTTTGAAATTCTTAACACTACACTCATTCAGGGTGGCTTTGCCATTTACTGTTTAGAATAACTAAGGTTGGTTTAAGAAAAAGAATAAATAGACTCCTCTTTCCTTAATCCTGTTTCCAAAAACATGTAGTGGGGTAGATGCCCCACTACATGTTGATATCTAAATGCCTAGTTAAAATGAAAGGTGCTATTTTTCTGTTTTACCGTTGAGGAAGAGCAAATAAGCCCAAACAGGCTGTGAGACATATTATACCAGCAATAATCGCCAGAGTCGCAAAAAAATATTCTCTTTTCTTTAACAGTAATATAGCTGATAAAAACATACCTGGTATCACTGCAAAAACACCAAGGGCTATTCCAAACATGGTAAGACCATCACCGGTAGTTATATTGTGCAGATACCAGTGCCCTTGGGGTAATTGCCCTATTCCTTCTTTCCAGACAGTAGCTACATCCTTGCCTTGCCAAATAGCAGAAAAAACATATGATACATCCATCACATTAGACCTAGATATAAAGGCAAAAGTTGACCCCAAGACAGCAATTAATGCCCCTACAAGAGTTCCCCAATATATAATTTCTCCATAAACAAGCCCAGCTAATGGGGGTTTAGGTTTGGTCTCCTCTTTAGTCTCAGCCATAAACATTTCTTTAGCCATAACTATTTCTTCCATGATTATTACCTCCTAAAAAATTGGTAAGTCTATCCCAAATAATCCCTCTATTCCTCGCACATTGAGTTTGATGCTGGTTAAAAATAAGATGCCAATAAGTATATACCTTACAAAAGCAGCTTTAACTCTAGCCAGTATAGTTGCCCCTATTATTCCTCCCACAACTTGTCCAAGCATCCAGGGAGCAGCAAATAGGGGAATTAGAGCACCAAATAAGATATACGGCCATATGGCAGCAGCATTACCTATTGCCAGTAAAACCCCACTGCAAGCAGCCGATACTTTAAGCGGAACTGCCATTACAAAATTTAACACCGGGACGACTGCCCATCCCCCTCCAAGGCCAAAGAAACCACCAGTAAAACCCACCAAAAGAAAAAGTAAAAATCCAGGTAAACCTTTTGTTGGCCGATAATTCACCACTTTTTTCAATGACTCTTCCCAATAACTTCCTCTAATTCCTAGCCATTGTGTAAAACGGTCTATACGTTTCGCTTTGGGATACTCTGTTTTTGAACCTCCAAAAATGAACATGAAACCAATAAAAAGAAGGGTAACTCCTAAGGTAAGCCTGACGATGGCGTCACCTCTCGGGCCTAAATATGCCGAAAGATATACTGCACCAAAGGCACCTACTATGGCTCCTACCACAATAGGAATTGAACAGAAATAAACAATTTTGATGTCAGATAGACCCTTCCTCATAAACGGTCCTGTAGAGATCAAGCCACTAAACATAGCTACTACCAGACCTGTAGCCCTGACTAGCAGTGTATCAAAGGAAGTAAAGCCTAAGACAATAGGGGTAAATAGAACCCCTCCTCCAACTCCTGCAATGACTGCAACAATGGCAATGCCAGTGCTTAGCAAAAAAGAGCCTACAATTATTCCCAACACAAACTTTGGACTCAAAATCCCTGTAGCTTGCACCTCTGAAAATAACGCCATGGCTATGTATGAAACAGCAACCAGAAACATCAACAGAACTCCTTCTAACATCCCCGTGCCTTCATAAGAACCTGCTTCAGCTAAAGTAGCAACTTCTAACAAATATTCTGCTTTTCTCCTAACCTTCTTTGCCCCTTCTAAAACACCCATGGCATCCTCCTTATTTAGACTTTCTGTTAATTTTCCTACAAATTCTATGCCAATAAGCCATAAGACAGAATAGCTGTCTTTTTCATTAATTAATTTCTGGTTAAGGGATTTATTCTGTTACACTTTGCAATAGATAATGACCAATATCTCAGATTACTCTGAAATATCAAAAAAATTAGTTTATGTTACATAATATAACTCAATCGTTGCGATATGTAATATATACCCTTTGCCATCCCACGTCGCTTCTATTTTTAAAAAGTTTATTAATAGCAAGTAATAGAACCCAATTTGTTTGAGATTTTAGGTATACACTATGTATGGC
>JAGGYK010000141.1 GCA_021162585.1 Deltaproteobacteria bacterium | reverse complement strand
CCTGGCCATTACAGATCCTGGTGAGGATCTCCAACATACGCTTGGTACCTTCTCTACAGGGCGTACACTTACCGCAAGACTCTTCCTGGCAAAACTCCATAAAGAACCTGGCAGTATCTACCATGCAGCTGTCCTCATCCATAACAATGAGTCCACCCGAACCCATGATAGCGCCCATCTTTGTTATCTCTTCATAATCAGTAGGTGTATTCAGACCCTCTGCAGGGATACAACCGCCTGATGGGCCGCCTAACTGGGCTGCCTTGAATTTTTTCCCACCTTGAATGCCACCGCCAATATCAAATATGATATCCCCAATAGGTGTACCCATTGGCACCTCAACCAGGCCAACATTATTAACATCTCCTGTCAGGGCAAAGACCTTGGTGCCTTTACACCGTTCATTACCAATGGAGGCATACCAATCTCCGCCATTTAAGATGATCTGCGGTATGTTGGCGAGGGTTTCAACATTATTAAGAACAGACGGTTTGTCCCATAAACCCTGATTGGCAGGAAATGGCGGTCTTGGCCTGGGCATCCCGCGCCTGCCCTCAATGGACGCCATAAGAGCGGTCTCTTCGCCACATACGAATGCACCAGCGCCCTGATAGATATCTATATCCAAATCAAAGCCAGACCCAAGGATATCCTTACCAATCAGTCCGTATTCCTTGGCCTGAGCAATCGCAACATTAAGGCGTCTTATGGCCAGGGGATATTCTGCACGGCAATATATATAACTTTGATGCGCACCAATGGCGTAAGCACCTATAATCAAACCTTCCAATACTGCATGAGGGTCCGCCTCAAGTACCGATCTGTCCATAAACGCACCAGGATCACCTTCGTCGGCATTACAAAGCATATATTTTACATCACCCTTTGCCCTGCGTGCAAATGTCCACTTCATACCAGTTGGGAATCCAGCACCACCACGACCACGAAGCCCTGATGCCTTTACCTCTTCAATAACATCTTCAGGGCTCATCTCTGTCAGGGCCTTGGCTGCACCCATATACCCATCGCGTGCTATATACTCATCTATCTTTTCTGCATCTATAATACCCCTGTTTTTTAGGACTATTAACTTTTGTTTGCCAAAAAACGGGATATCTTTTACATGCGGGATAGGCTTCTCTGTCTCAGGCTCACGATACATTAACCTCTCTACTGGCCTACCCTTTATGATATGTTCCTCTATGATCTCAGGGACATCATCCACTGCGACATACTGGTAAAAGGTGCCTTCAGGGTAGATGGTTATGACCGGCCCTGCAGCGCAAAATCCATTACAGCCTGTCTCTACCACCTGAACTTCATTCGTAAGACCCTGCCTTGCTATCTCGTGATTGAGGGCCTGACGAACAGCCATACTACCAGAAGCCCTGCACGCTGTGCCCCCGCATATAAGTATATGTGAACGAAAAATCTTCATCTAACCCTCCTACTGGTCTTCCTTGCCTGTTGCCATTACAAACTGGGTCTGGACCTCACCGTTTAATATGTGTCTTTTAAATATCTGCCGTGTCTTGTTTGGTGTAAGATATTCATATATTACTGGTTCTTTATCTTTTTCCTCAATTGTTATCAGAGGCTCCTTGCTACAGATCCCCCTGCAGCCAGAGGTGGTAATCAGAACATCATCAGCACCGCTATCTGAAAGCTCTTCCATTAGGGTATCAAGTATCTGTCTGGCACCAGAGGCAATCCCGCAGGTACCCATATGTACATTGATCTTTATCCGTTTTTCTCCAGACCTCAATGTGTCTTCCCTTAGTACCCTCTCTTTTATCTTTTTTAGATCCTCTATCGTAAGTTTTGCCATTTAACCCTCCATCATTCATACTTGCCCAGGATGCCTTCAATCTTTTGAACCTTCATCCTGCCATGTGTATCATCATCAACTACCATTACAGGGGCCAGCCCACAGGCACCTAAACACCTGACTGTCTCCAAGGAAAAACGCCTGTCCTCAGTACACCCTCCAGGCTCAATACCTAAACTCTCAGTCAACCTTTCAAGTATCCTCTTGCTACCCCGCACATAACAGGCAGTACCAAGGCATACCCTTATATTATGCCTGCCTCTGGGAGTCATGGTAAAAAATGAATAAAATGTAACTACACCATAAACATTCGCTATAGGAATATTCAGACCCTTTGCTACCCTATTCTGAATTCCTATAGGTAGATAACCTAGAACGTCTTGAATCTGTTCTAACACAAGTATCAAAGATCCGGGCGTTTCTTTATTCTCTGAAATAATTCTATCTACCTGCTCGATCTGATCAGAAGAAAACTCCTCTAACCCGGAATCCTGTAGATCTTTCAAATCTGCCATCCTTACCCCCTTAGTACATCTGTTATATTTTTAACACCTTAACATGCATCATATAACGCATCAAGTAAAAAATGAGCCGTCATTCATTAAACAATCCATCACTCAGAGGGGTCAAGTCTTCGTTTGACTCTTTCTTTTAATTATGATGTCTAAATGACATGATCAGGCCATTGAAAATAGAACCAAATGCATGATATCCCATAACGAACCCCGAAATGTTGCAATTTGCCCAATAAGATCGATTAGGGGTTAAACATTGATGCATTCGTAAAAAGTCAAACCCGGTGAATCAGTCATTCCTGCCTACTGCAGACAGGTCGACCGTAGAGAGAAATTTTGTGAATTCAGCATGTTGCATTGGAAAGATTTCTCGTTCCTGCCTGCCGGCAGGCAGGTCACTCAAAATGACAAACACCCTCTTTCCCCATGATCCCACGAAGACAGGCCATAACAATACCTGCTGCCACTGCCACGTTAAGAGACTCTGTAGGCCCTTTCATAGGGATATGCACTCTCTTATGCGATATCTTGAGCATCTCCTTGCTAACCCCACTTCCCTCCTGCCCAAGACAGATAGCGCACTTGCCCTCAAACAATCTGCTATCAAGAGGGATCTCGCCCTGTGGGACTAGACTGATAATCTTATGGGGCAATTTCTTTAGTTCATCAGGAGATGCCCTGGTAATCTTCACACCCAGACAAGACCCCATGGATGCGCGAATGGCCTTGCCTGAAAAAGGCGAGGCTGTCTCTTGCGTAACAACAACCACGCCTATGCCAAATGCCTCAGCAGTGCGGATGATTGTACCCACATTGCCTGGATCCTGAATGCCATCCAAGATAATCATCTCTTCGGATTCATACATGTCTTCTAAAGACGCCAAAGGTTTATCAATACCTGCAAGTATACCCTGTGGGGTCACAGTATCAGCTAGCAGTCCAAAGAGTCTATCTGAGATCAGGATGTATGAAAAACCTGGCCTCCCATAATCCTCTACATAACCAGGTGTAAGGGCTGCCATCCTTGGCCTTATCCCCCTACTGAGTGCATCTTCTACCAGGCGTCTACCCTCAAGCAATATAAGATTGGGATCCTTCTTTGCCGCTACAAGGGTTTTAAATCCAGGATTGGATCTGCTGGTAATTACCTCCATATCATGGGAAAAGATACACTCCCTCTATGGGTTTTGTTTCTGGAAAAACGGGGCCAGATATGGTGTCAAAATATCTATGGGGATAGGTATTACAGTGTTGGTAGATCCTTCTGAAGACATGTCCCTTACGGTCTGTAAGAATCTCAACTGTAGGGCTATAGGTTCCTTGGCTATAATTGTAGCTGCATCAAAGAGCCTTTGGGCGGCCTGAAACTCACCTTCTGCGTTTATAACCTTTGCCCTTCTCTCTCTTTCTGCTTCTGCCTGTTTCGCAATTGCCCTCTGCATCTCCTCAGGCAGATCAATATGCTTTAACTCCACAGCAGAGACCTTTATGCCCCAGGGGTCTGTCTGCCTGTCTAGAATTTCTTGAATCTTGGTGCTGATCTCTTCCCTCTTGGATAAGAGTTCATCCAACTCTGCCTGGCCACACACAGAACGAAGCGTGGTTTGACTAAGCTGATTTGTAGCGTAAAGATAGTTTTCCACCTCTATTACTGATTTAAGGGGATCTATTACCCTGAAATACACAACAGCATTTACCTTTACAGTCACATTGTCCCTGGTAATTACATCCTGCGATGGTACATCCTGAACTATGATTCTAAGACTCATCCTCACAAACCTATCAATTATGGGTATAATGATAATAAGCCCGGGACCCTTTGGCATTCTAAGTACACGTCCAAGTCTGAACACTACTGCCCTCTCATATTCATTTAAGACCTTGATGGCAGAGAACAAAAACAACAATACTATAACTACTATTGTAATAATCGCATAACCTCCCATACTATACCTCCTTATTTTTCTTGTTTTTAATTGTTATGTGTTTAATTACCCACATTCATACCAATAGTAAAGCGAGAATCATCTAACATAGCAAGCCTTTGCTTTGAAATGTTTTTAAATTCAGCCAATGCTTCCCCCTTAAGAGGAGGCCCTGTGACTGGTTTTAATCTTAATGGGTTTATGAATTTATTTTTATATCTTACCCTGAAATCCAGGTGCGACCCTGTAGCCACGCCAGTTGCCCCAACATAGCCTATAACCTGGCCTTGAGATACATGCTTCCCCACATGCATACCCCTTGCAAATCTGGAGAAATGACCATAATATGTATAGTATCCTCCCCTGTGTTTAATCCTGATTTGATTGCCAAATCCATTACACCAGCCTTTATATATGACCTTCCCATCACCCAATGCAACAACAGGGGTGCCTGTTGGTGCAGCATAATCTACACCAAGATGAGGCCTTACTACATGGTATACAGGATGCATCCTGTGATATGAAAATCCGGATGATATACGCCTGTAATTCAAAGGGGCCTTTAAAAACAGCTTTCTTATGGGTTTGCCATCCTCATTGTAATACCCCTTTGTGCCCTTGCCATTATTATAGTAGATGGCTGTGTGCTGTCTTCCCTGATTTATAAATCTGGCAGCAATGACTCTTCCATAACCTTTAAATTTGTCTCCTATATAATATTTTTCATATAGGACTGTATACTCATCTCCAACCCTGATGTCGGTGAAAAAGTTTATATCCCATGCGAAAATGTCTGTAAGTTCCATCACAACCTCTGGGGCCAGACCTGCTTGTATACCAGACTCATATAAGCTGCTTTCTATCCTGCCTTGCGCCCTCTCATACTTTACGTCCATATCAATAGTATGTTTCTCTACCTTAAATGTCCCATCTTCAGGAACAATTATTAGTGTTGTGAGATCATCTATTTGATAAGTTAACCTCCCTACCCTTTTAGGAGGCGTATCTGTAATCCAGACACTTAACGCATGATCTGGCCTTATGCCTGATAAGTTAAAGATCTTCTTTGCACATTTAGAGATAATATCAATCTGGTGGGGAGATATATCCAGGTTATGCAAGATATCATATATGCTATCACCTTTTTTTACAATAACATCTACCTTTTTTAACCCTCCAGAATAAGATGGTGGTAATATTAGATCACTCTGTTTTTCTTTAACATCAATACCATCTTCTGTAATTGCAACTATAAGTCTGGAGACATCTGATATCTCGTATTCTAATGAAGTAAGCTGACCGCTCTCTGGCGCAAATATAAGGTCAATTTCATGGCCAGGTAGTATCTTAGAGATGTCAAATACACCCTTTGTAGCCTTTATTATCTCGTATATGCCCTCTTCAGACATACCGTTTTCTGCTAAAATGCCATATATTGAATCTCCTTTATCTATGGTAAACGTCCTTTTTATTGGCTCCTCGGTCACAATAGTAGATTCTATAGAATAACTTTGTGATTTGTCCTCCGGGACATGAATGGGTATATCCTCATCCGAGGTCTCACGACACATAAACAAAGGCATACATACAACGCACAGTGCCAGAAATAATACGATAGTATGATATCGTCCGACCTTTTTCCTCTTGTAGCCCTTATTATCCATCTCAAACATAGGTATCGTTATATAAGAAGAATAACTTGATATATCAAGCCAATTCTGTTTTCATAATCTTCATGTATATCTTTATAGCTGATCTCCATAT
>JAGGYK010000160.1 GCA_021162585.1 Deltaproteobacteria bacterium | reverse complement strand
GAATAGTGTTACTTCTAAATGATGTTCACAGTGCGTTTATATGAAAACAGGCACAACGTTTTGTAGGGGCCGATGCCCTCATCGGCCCGTTTAGGGGAACGGGCCCTACTTTTGAATTTAGTACGAAAACAACATATATTTTCATCCTTAGTTGTGCCTGCACAGCAGGCATGGCAGTTTATATGAAAGATAAGTCAGGATTCAGGAGTTAAAAGCGAGAACCATTCAGTTTGTCTTTTTTTTGGAAAACGATTACAAATCCAAGGTGTAACCCGATCCACCTTTTTTTGCATTTCAAAGAAAGGAACTCTGGTTTTCAACTACCGATGTTAACATATCTATGATATACTCTTAAAAATAATCAGGCAAAAACCTTCTGACTAGTCAAACACCTTTTAAAATAGATACAGGAAGGATACATAATGGAAGATAACATAAAGGCCAACGTTTTAGAACTTGCGGCCATTATAAAAAGAGTGTCCTGACGACTTACAGGAAAAACGGAGGGAATGAAATGGCAGGGTTTACCTGGAAGGAAAAATTTTCGCTAGCCGTGGTTCCATGGCTGGCAACCTGGCTGATACGCTTGTGGTTTGGCACCGTACGGGTAGAGATTTTAAACAAGGAGATCTATGATAAATATTTCCTGGGAAACAAGGGAGAAGGAAATGTTGTAGCCGCGTCCTGGCATCGGCACGCTATCTTCTTTCTTTACTTTTTCCGCAAACTTGACAATGGGGGGATTGTGATCAGCCGAAGCAAGGATGAGGAGCTTACCTCCCGCATCGCAAAGCGCCTAGGATATACTCCTGTACGCGGTTCTTCCTCCAGGGGAGGGAAAGAGGCTTTACAAGCCATGATAGATTATATGAAAGAGGGAGGGAAAAGAAAATTTTGCGGTACAGCAGTAGACGGTCCGCGGGGACCGGCCCGTAAGTTAAAGAAGGGGATGCTTGTCCTGGCTAAGGAAACTAGAGCTCTTTTTATTCCTATGGCCTGCTCAGGCACCCGGGTTTATACCCTCTCTAAGGCCTGGGACAAAACCATCCTTCCCCTTCCTTTCAGCAAGATGGTAATTATTTTTCATCCCCCCTTCAAGGTTCCCCCAGACCTCTCAGAGGAAAAAATGGAAAGGTTACGCCAACAATCAGAAGACATCCTTAACAAACTTACTGATATAGTCGACAAGAGATGTGGATATACAGGGGTAAAGGAATAAGTGCGGGGGGACCTGGAAACTGGAGCTCTTAGTCCAGGCGCTCTGGAGGTATGAGCCTTCACCAGTTTTGTTGATCTTGAAAGATTCGAAAATAGGAAGCAAAGGTAAGTCGAATTAAGAATCTCCTCAAAAATCGCTTGTCATGGGCGATTTCGCCAAGACCATTCAGAGGGTGCTGAAAAAGATAATGTTGAAGCACACTATATATTGCGTTTCAAACATTCAGCCCAAAAATGTAGCTATCTTGCCACTACAGTTTTTGAAAGGTCATGGGATATCTTGATTCCTCCAGAATCCAGAGGAATTATTAAGTTGAGTGGGAAACAAGAGATACATATCTCTAGTAAGCTATAGGCAGAAATTAGCCTTTGCCTTTCTCTTTCTTCTCAGGCACAGCTATCTGGCTGTCCCAATATGCGTTTGCCATGGTCACATAGTCCTCAGGGCTCACCAGATCCTTATTGAGTACAGCCTGTGTCTTAGGGGTGACGTGACCCTGCTCCACTACTTCGCGGCCAGCCTTAAGCGCTGCATCAAAATACCAGTCAAAGGAGCCCTTAAGCCCTGGCACAGCAAATAGCTCTCCCATAGGGCGAAAGATGGTAGCCATGAGTTTGGAGCCAGAAACGCTGGTGAAGATACGAAAGGTCTCCTCCAGCGCAGAAAAGTTATATCGTCCGGGAAAACCACAGTTAGAGATAAGCACAACACCTCGCCTGGATGATCCTTTGCGCCTCGTCTTGTAGCGCGAAGGATGTGAATAGTACTCGCCTCGTCTTGAGATGTGAGGGTCAGCAAGCGGCATGAAGCGATCCATAAAATCTTTCATCAAGCCGTTCACAGTGAAGATATACAGCGGGGTGGCATAAACAATAATATCGGCTCCTCGCATCTTTTCCAGCAGGGCTGGCATATCATCCTTCTGTATACACACACCCGGAGTCTTGGTCCAACAGGTGAAGCAACCGAGGCAGTGATTAATCTTAAAGTCTCTTAGATATACCGTCTCTGTCTCAGCCCCAGCTGACTGCGCTCCTTTTAGGAAAGGCTGAAGGATACAATCAGTATTGCTACGTTTACCGCGCGGGCTTCCGTTAAATGCTATTACTTTCATTTTGACCTCCACATTGAATTTAATTTTTCTGTACTCGTATATTGCCTTTTTTTATCCTGTAGAAACCTTAATACCAGAAAGTGTTCCCAACATTCTTTTTTTGATAGATAGTCTTCTCATGTGTTATAGTTATACAGCATCTGGTCATTTGTGTTAACCCCAAAAGCGGCGAATTCATTTCCGTCTTCCCCAGGGCTTGAGGGTCGATATAAAGACCATTGTAATAAGGGCAATCACCTGGATAGTGCCGAATAGTATGTTCATCTGCTGGGAGTGAATATATTGCTCATTCTGCAAGGCAAGGAGACCTTCAGCCTTGGAAATAGCTGCCAAAGCATTGCCCCACGGACCAAGGTATAAGGTCCCAAACACGATTGCAGAAACAGTCACGACCAGTTTGACAATAATCCAGCGATATTTGAAAAACCCCCAGTTGGTCTTCCAGGAAAGGAGCAATCCAGTAATAAGACAACCAAGAGCAGATGGTATTACGATGAAGTCATCGATGATCTTTATAGAGGCATGATAGCCGTACAGTTCACCACCACTTATTGGATTCCCCTTTAAAAACAGGACAATCATCATGCTCACAATAGCTCCAATCCATGTGCACGAAAAAAAGACATGAAAACCTTTCAGCCATAGTCTTCGTTTTACCCCAAGTTTCTTCATTGCATTATCTCCTGGAAGTAAGCTCAAAAAGCATTAAACATGAAAAATATAATAGCACTGTTATCATAAAATACCAAAAATAACGATACCATCAAGGCCTGCAAATGAGATATGCTTTAGGGAACGCCCTTTGACTTTATCGCAAATATTGCACGGCCTACCTTTTCTGCTGCCTCTGGTGATCCCTTTTCAAGAGAGAGATTAGCATCTTCAATTAGGGCCTTCAAGTAGGAGTCATACTTTCCCCAAGACTTAACGCATGCAAGATACCCGTCATCTACATATCGGTGCAAAAGAAAATCTGCCTTTTCCAAAGGGGATAACCCCTGGTACCAGGCAATCATCTCAAGCATCTCCTGCCTCTTTTGAGAAAGCCTTCCTTTGATGGTGAATAAGGGGTTGGTCATTTGGAGTGTCTCTATTGTGCAGTCAAAAGTAAGTTCTTCAATAAGCAAACGCAATTCTTCTACCATCTGATCCTCACTGGGCGCTGTGAATTCCCCTGCCTCCCATCTTTCATACAGAGGTGCACACTCTAGGATAGCCAGACTTCTTACTCTTATCTCAGTGGGCTGTACATCATTCAAGACGATAATCGTGTCTGATATGTGCTTGTCCGCCAACTCCTTGTTGTTGCCGGACAAACCAGGCATCACAAAGGCAGCCATATTGAGTCCAGAGACCATAACTTTCTGACCGCCTTTGATATGTTCTTTTCTGGTTACTCCTTTTCTCATGTAATCCAGCACCTCATCGCAGCCCGATTCAATACCTACAAAACACCAGGAAAGTCCTGCATCCTTTAATTCCCTCATCTCTTCAAAAGACCTCATCTCACAGGTCTTTGACCTGGCATAGCAAGCAACTACCTCAACAGTGGGAAAGGTTTGCCTCAAGTACTTCAACACTTCTATGAGTTTTTTTGGGTTCATCACAAGGGCATTGGCATCCTGCAGAAACACCCTTGTTGCACCATAAAACAGCCAGTTTGCAACGTTATTAAGACTCTGTAAAGCACATAACTGTTCCTGTGTGAAATTAATAGGATACTCCCCGTAAATCTCCGGATGAGAAAGCATTACTTCCTGCAGAACTTCCCGCTGTATTTTTCCGTTAAGGCCGATCTCCCAGGATGCAGTATTAAGCAAATCCCATATTCTGTGCACTGCATCAATATCGCCTTTGATCTCATCGACACTACGAGGGCTAAATCTCTTGCCCTTATACACTGGGCAGAACATGCATCTGTTCCAGGGACAGTTTCGGTTTACCCTTAATATCAATGCCTGCCCCTCGCCTATAGGCCCCATAGGGCCTATTTCAATCATGTAGTCTTCAGGTCTTAGTAAAGCCATAGTCTTTCCATCTTGCTTCTCTCCTCAACAGAAGATAACACAGTATCGGGGAAGGGGTCACCCATTAAAAGGTCCTGTCAATAAAAAATACTACTCCATCGCAAAAAAAGTTGTTTTTTTGCAGGGTTTACCATATGGCCAGCATAATTTGGGGGACGTAGGGGGACGTACATTAAAATATAAATTTAATCATCAAATATTACGTACGATTTAGACTCAACGATGGCTTTTCCCCTTCGAACTGCCTGGCTGATGGCCGGTTGTGTTAAATTTAATATTTGCGCT
>JAGGYK010000036.1 GCA_021162585.1 Deltaproteobacteria bacterium | reverse complement strand
GGCAGCAGCTACGGTCCTGCCAATCCCAATCCCATAGCAACCCATTACTATTGGTCTCTGAGAGCCTTTTTCATCTAAAAACATAGCACTCATAGCGCTTGAGTACTTTGTGCCTAATTTAAATATGTGACCTACTTCAATGCCCTTTACCTCCTCTAACAATCCTTTTTCACACCTTGGACAGGAATCCCCAGGGTTGGCGATCCGGATATCATCTATAGCTGTTATGGTTGCATCTCTAGACAGCCACACACCTTTAAGGTGGTAATCCTCTTCGTTCGCCCCTGTAACAAAAGGCCCGTTATTTACTAAGGCCATATCTGCTATGATATTTATATTCAAACCCACTGGCCCTGCAAATCCACGTGGCGCATATGTTATGGCCTCAATAGTCTTATCATCTGCCAATTCCAGACCCTGGCACTCTAGCGCCTGCCTCAATTTTACCTCATTTACTTCATGATCACCCCTTACAAGTGCTGCTATAGTACCAATATCAGTATTGTAGATCATGGTCTTAATAATGTTTTCTGATACTACACCAAGAAAATTACACACCTCTTCTACTGTCTTTATCCCAGGTGTATGTACCTTTTGAGGCTTTCCCTTTGGTGCATCTCCAAACTTTAAGGAAGGTGGTCTTGAAACTTCTGCCTTTTCTATGTTTGCTGCATAGCCACAATTGTTGCAACTTAAGATAAAGTCCTCTCCTGTATCTGCTAATACCATAAATTCATGAGAAAAAGCGCCTCCTATGGCCCCGGTTGCTGCTTCAACTGCCCTAAATTTAAGGCCACACTTTTCAAAGATACGTTCATATGCACTATACATGGCATTGTAACTCTTTTCCGAACTGTTCTCATCCATGTCAAATGAGTAAGCATCCTTCATGATAAACTCTCTAGCCCTTATTAATCCGAATCTGGGTCTAATCTCATCTCTAAATTTTGTTTGTATCTGATATAGGATAATGGGTAAATCTCTATAGGAACGGACATCCCCCCTTACAAGGTCGGTGATAACCTCCTCATGAGTGGGTCCTATGGCAAATGATGCACCTTTTCTGTCATTAAATCTAAGCAACTCTTTTCCATACATAGACCACCGTCCACTTTCTTCCCAAAGTTCAGCAGGTTGAACCCCTGGAAGTAGAACCTCTTGAGCTCCTATATTATTCATTTCTTCCCTGACAATTGCCTCCACCTTTCTTAGGGCTGCCAGACCATAAGGTAGATAAGAATATATACCAGAAGACACCTTTTTTATCATTCCAGCCCTTAGCATCAATTTATGACTTATTACATCTGCATCTTTGGGGTCCTCCTTGAGTGTATTTAAAAACATTGACGACAACTTCATTTTGACTCCTTTTCAATTTGTTTTATAATAGATTCTACTATCTCTGATTTATTTATACGCTCAATTGGTTTCCCATGTGCAAACATTACAGCCCCATCTTTGTCACATGCAACACCTATATCTGCCTGCCTAGCCTCTCCAGGACCATTTACTACACAACCCATTATGGCTACTATCATATGGGTCTTTATACCACTGGTAACCTCCTCCACTTCTGAAGCAATGGAGGCTATATCTGCATTTGCCCTGGCACACATAGGACATGCTATAACCCGTATACCTTCATTCTTAAGCCCTAGAGATTCTAACAATATCTTCCCTGCTATAACCTCCCTTACCGGATCAGCAGATAAAGAGACCCTTATGGTATCACCTATGCCCTCAAGCAAAAGGGCCCCAAGGGCCACAGAGCTTCGTATTGCCCCTGAAAAAAGTGTTCCTGCCTCGGTAACTCCGATATGGAGAGGCCAGGCAGATATCTTTGCAAAACCTCTGTAGGCATTAATGGTTTCAATTACATCAGAAGACTTCAGAGATACCTTGATGGATTTTACTCCCATGTCCTCGAGCATAGATACACTCTGCCTTGCACTCTCTATCAAAGCCCCAACCTTATCAGGCCCAAATCTCTTTAAAATAACCTTTTTTATTGAGCCTAAATTTACGCCTACACGAATAGGTATCTGCCTTTCAATTGCTACTCTTGCAACCTCTGATAGCTTTTTTGGCCCCCCAATATTACCTGGATTTATACGTATTCCATCTACCCCTGCCTCTATAGCCCCTATAGCTATCTTATAATCGAAATGGATGTCAGCAATTATTGGAATATGGATCTCTTCCTTTATCCTTGGGAGGACATGAAGGGATTTTATATCTGGGACACCTACCCTTACTATATCGCATCCTGCCTCTTCCAGTCTATGTATCTGTTTCACAGTTGATACTACATCTTGGGTAGGTGTGTTGGTCATGGACTGGATACTAATTGGGGCCCCGGCACCTATTGGAACATTCCCCACATAAATTCGAATTGTATTGTTCCTATTAATTATCATCACCTCTGAGTATCATATCCAGATACAAGACTCAAGATTCTTGCTCCACTAGACGATAATACTTAAGATGAGAAAAAAAGAGGCTAATGAGATATTAAAGATATTGAATGATATAGTGGAAATCCCCACACTGCCTTCAATTGCCACAGCTGTTATGGGAAAAACCCTTGAGGACAATGTGAATGCTCGTCAGATAGCAGATATGGTGGAAAAGGATCAGGCACTTGCTGCAAAGGTCTTGAAGATTGCAAATTCACCCTTTTATAGGAGGATAAAAGAAATAGCTACTGTAAGGAGTGCAGTAGTAATCCTTGGGTTAAATGTATTAAAGAGCATTGTCTTGAGTATTTCTGTAATAGATATGTTTAAAAACAAAGATAAAAAGACGCTGGATCTCTATCTTTTCTGGCAACACAGTCTTGCTTGTGGGGTATGCGCTAAGGCAATCGCTGCAAAGGCTTTACCTGAATATGTAGAAGATGCCTTTACTGTAGGCCTTCTCCATGATGTGGGTAAAATAATAGCAGACCAACAGCTATGCAAAGAGGGTGAGTATGGCCAAGTTCTAAATATTATGGAGCGTGGTCATATGAATATTATAGAGGTAGAACAAGAGGTTATTGGTATAGACCATGCAACCTTAGGCAAATACCTTATGGAACGATGGAACTTACCGCCGATTCTTAGCGAGACAGTAGGTAATCACCATTCTATTGGGATAGGTGATATAAGGCGCTCTGATATAAATAAGCTTTGTGCCATAGTTCATGTAGCAGATATGATAAGTAATCATTTAGGTCTTGGTATCTCAAAAGATCAGGCCAGTTTTATTGAACCAGCACTACTAAATCAATTGAAGCTTTCCAGCCAGGATATTCAAGAGATCTCTATCTCTTTACAGAATAGTATTTCAACTATAAGTGAGGAGCTTGGTATACCAAAGGCAGAGCCCAAGACATATTTTGAGGTGCTGCAATCAGCAAATGCGCAGTTGGGCAAGCTTAGTCTCGATCTAGAACAGAAGAAGATGGCCCTGGAACGCAGGACTGTTGAACTCTCTATCCTCAATCAAATGAGCACTCAGTTGCAGGCAGCCATAAAGCTTACAGAAATAACTAAGGTGTTGACCACACATATACTATCAATGCTGGAGTGTGCAAAAGCTAGATGTACTATACGACTCAATCCCTTGCGTGTAATGATCACAGAATCTTTTTGGATGGGGGATGCTATTCAGACGCGCTCTGGTGCAACTGGTGCAACAAAGGAGTTGCTTGATCGTACAAAAGGCTTATTCCCCAAATCAGATACTACAATATTTGTCCCTGTAAAGGTTAAAGATAAGGCTATAGGCGTGATAGAAGCCATATATCAAGATGATCACAATACTCGAGATCCAAATCAAGATCGTTTATTACTCAGGACTATAGCAGAGGTAGGGGCACAGGCTATACAACGGGCTACGCTTATTACAAAAAACATCAAAACACAACGCCTCGCTGCTGTCTCAAAGGCCGCTATAGCTGCAAACCATGAAATAAACTCTCCGCTAACCACCATACTCCTTAAGATGGATATGCTATTAAAGTCTGATCCTCCCTTAAACCAAACCACTCAAGGTACCTTAAGAGACATAAAAAAGGAAGCCTTGTATATTAAAGGATTGGTAAAGAAGATGTTAGAGATATCTGATGTCATAGAGATCGATTACACTCATGGCGAAAAGATGCTCGATATAAATGCTAAACCTGCCCAAAAAGAGAAGCCCTCCCACGATGAGATCACTCAAGATAAGAAGATACCTGAGGAGGAGTCTTCCCAGGATGAGCTACCTGGGTTTGAAAACTATCTTGAGGAAAATGGCGCATCCTCCCAAAAGGAAGATATTCCTCAAGATGAGACCCCTGGATTTGAAGACTACCTTGAGGAGTGATACTAGGCTTGCAGATTACAGATGGATACCTCTAGGACATAACTATGATGAATGACAATCATCTTGACTAAGGAGATTAGACCAGTCTTTGTACATAATACTAAGTGTCAAAAAATCCTTTTCATTATCTACATCTAAAGCAGCTCCTCCTAATGTTGTGTATGCAGTCTTAAAACGTACATGGAGTATCTTGGATATAAGTTCCTCCAGCCTCGCCAGTGTAATCGGGTAGCTGGTAACATATGCAAGTGATTCCAGCCCTATAGCAGACAGTCCTGCTGAGATCTGAAACAGCAGGTAATAAAAAAGACTCTTTCCCACCGATCCTCTCCCAAGCCTTAAGATCTCAATAATAGTTCTTGCAATGTTGATAAACTCTTTTTGATACCTATAATCATAGGTCTTGAGGATAAGATTAATGCTGTCTATCAAAAGGAATGGCCTTGCGATATGTAGATTGTTTTGTCTGAAATTGCCATCCCTTGTATGGAAGGTTGCCATCTTGATGCCAGGTCGACCTTTACGAGGGCCAAATAGATTCAAGACCTCCTCAGACGTAATCCCTGCTATATAATCAAAGTTATCCATGTCGCGGTATGACAGAAATTCTTCCAGCTCCTTTACAGTAAGAAGCGGGATATCACCTGATAAGTATAGCACATATTTTTTCCTGTACTTAGCTATGATATCGTCAGTCAATTTCCCTGTAGCTTTGTATTCAGGAAGTGTCTGAAGAAAACCCTCCCACCCATTTTCACAAAGGCTCCTCTTCTGCTCTATTAAATCTATGTCCAGGTCGCCAATGACCTTATTGAATGGTGCTTTAGGCCCAACTACTACGATTTTTCCTATCTCTTTACAGGATAAAAGGACCTCAACAATATGCCTGATAATAGGCTTGCCACCTATATCAAGCAAGGCCTTATTCTTTTTAAAGACCTTTTTTGATGCCCTCCCATCACCTGCAGCAATAACAGCATCTACCTTCATACTCTTATGATATGACTCGAAAACCTACGCTGTGTCAAGTAATATAATCAAGACAATCAAGATCAGATCACAATGTGGCTATAGAACACGACACACGATTCTTTAATTAATTGACAATTAAGATAGTCTGCTTCATTTTATATGAAAACAGCTGTCAGCTTTCAGCTCTCAGCCCGTCTGCATCTCCGATTGGCATTGCTCTCTTATCCTTGCCCTCTGCATCGTTAGCCGACAATCCCGTGCCCTGAGGCATGGGCAGGTATTCAGCTTGGAGAGGAATATGAAATAATTTTAATCACTTACGAGAGGAGGGATGAGGGGTGTTGCTCTCCCAATAACATCCCCCTAGCCCCCTTCAAAGGGGGAATCTGTCAGAGCAGACTAAGGGATGGGGGACTCTTGAGCTTATCCTTTAAGCGTTTTTTGCTAATACATCCAAGCGAAGCTGAAGGAGAAGCGATCCCTCCTGAGCCCAAAGCGCGAATAGGGATCGCCCGTAAGCAAGCCTACAATGTATCAAAGAGCGATGCAGGCAAGCGAGAGAGGAACCCATCCCGAGAAGGGTGTTTTCATCCTTCGTTGTGAGCGTGGATCGCTCATGCGCGTTTATATGAAAAAGACAGTTGTGAGTTATGAGTGGTGAGTGTAGGAGTGGGAGTTGGGGCGAATACGTGCAAACTGCTTTTTCATGCTTCGTTGTACATGCCACGCAGGCATGAGGGTTTATATGCTTATCTGTTATTAAT
>JAGGYK010000133.1 GCA_021162585.1 Deltaproteobacteria bacterium | reverse complement strand
GCTCATTTATGACACATTAAACCTGGACTGTATCCCATATAAACCAAAAAAATGTAGAATTTGAAAATTTGTAGTTACCATTACAGATTTTGAGCGATGTAAGTCCTTAAATATATTACGCTTTATTTTTTAAGGGGTCAACTTGGGTTAAAAAGAGGGATCGCCAAATGTCAACGGGCTGACACCATTCTTTTTATGCGGTAGGTGTATGTCAACCATTATTTTGAGTGAAAAATAGCATCAATTTTTAGCCGCATTTTCTCCCGCAAGATATCCGGTGCTCCAGCAAACCTGGAGGTTATATCCTCCTGTAGGTCCATCCAGGTCAATAATCTCGCCGGCAAAATACAAATTTTTTATTATTCTTGACCTCATGGTTCTCGGATCAATCTCTTTTAAAGATATACCCCCTGCAGTGATTATTGCCTTGTTGAATCCCAGCAATCCCCTTATTGTTAAGGGAAATTGTTTTAAAAACAATCGCAATCTTTTGCGTTCATCTTTTGTTATGGAGTGGCCTTTTTTTCCGGGACCTATCTTTGCCAATTGAAGAATTACAGGAATCAGCTTCTTGGGAAGCATCTCGGGAAGTATATTTTTTATTGACTTGTTTTTATACTTTTCTAAATCCCGCAGGATTCTTTTATCTAATATATTAAAGTCAAGGGCCGGCTTGAAATCAATAAATAAATCCGTTTGTCCACGGGCAAGCAATCTCCCTATTGATTTGCTCATATCTAAAATTATAGGCCCGCTCATGCCAAGACCAGTAAATAAGGCTTCTCCGAAGCGGTCATCTTGTTTTTTATTATTTTGATAAATAGAAATCCGCACGTTTTTAAGGCTTAGTCCTTCGATCTCTTTTATCCATCTTTCTCTTACTAGTATCGGTGTAAGTGCAGGTTCGGGTTTTACTATGGTATGTCCCATTTGTTTTGCCCAGTTATAACCTTCACCGGTAGATCCTGTTTGGGGATAAGAAAGGCCTCCTGTACTGATGAGATAATTTTTTGCTTTAATCTCGGCATTATCAAGGATAATCTTTTCTATTGTATCTTGTCTTTGAGATATATTTTGTATCATGCAACTGGTAAGCAGAGTAATCTCATTTCTTTTTATGAGCCTGAGAAAAAGTTCCTGCACATCTTTTGCTTTATCTCCTTCTGGAAATATTCGGCCACCTCGCTCAACCTTTGTCTTTAATCTATTCTCATGGAAAAAATCAATTGTGTCTTTTATTCCAAAACGATGGAGAGCGCTTAGAAGGAATTTGCCGTTTTTCCCAAAATTAGCCACGAATTTCAGGATATCGGGTTCGGCATTAGTTATGTTGCACCTGTCTTTGCCTGTTATTGACAGTTTTATCCCCGGAATCTTGTTTTTCTCTAAAAGAACGACATTAGCTCCGCATTCAGATGCACGTAATGCGGCCATCATACCGGCAGGCCCTGCTCCAATTATTGCAAGATCATATTCTTGAGCTTTCATAGATGTCTTCAACAAAAGAAGGGGAGCAAGTCTTGGGTTTTCGCTCTTTTTTGCTAATCACCTTTAAAAACAGGCTCTCTTTTCTCTATTCGCGCGCTTATCGCTTCAGCGAAATCTTTTGACGCAAACGCCTTGTTCAGGGCCTCATTTTCCAGATCAAGGGCGCGTGTTATGGATTCAATAAGGGGCTTGTGAAGCGCTTCTTTTGTCATGCGGACAGCCTTCCACGCCCCCTTTGGCGGTATAAGCCTTAATGCCATGCCCCTGGCATAAGGAATCAGTTCTTCATGGGGAAGCACCTTATTGACGACCCCCAGCTCAAACATCTGTCGGGCAGTCATCTTTTCTCCGAAGAACATTATCTCTTTTGCTTTTTGGAATCCAAGCAGACGCGGCAAAAGATAGCTTGAAGCAAGTTCAGGCACAATCCCTAGATTCACAAAGGGAAGTCTGGCCCAGGCATGCTCAGAGGCGAAGATTAGATCCGCGCATGACAAAGGGATAGTAAACCCGCCCCCTATTGCAAGTCCGTTCATGGCAACAATAACCGGCTTGTAGAGCTGCCATAATTTTAAGCAAAGTTCCTTTTGCGCGATATCGGTCAAATCAATTTCACTTTTTGTCTCTTCGTCCATTGATTCAAGCTCTGCAGGATTGAAATATCCGCCGCTGCTAAAGGCTTCCTTTTCAGGATCACCTCCTTTAGCTCCAGCGCCGGTGATTATCAAGGCCTTTGCCGTATCATCCTTCCCCACTGCATCTGCTGCCCAACGCAGTTCTAAAAGGACTCGCAAGGTCAGGGCATTTTTGATCTCCGGTCTGTTTATGGTGACCATTACAATCCCTGTATCATTATCCTTTTCATAAAGAATGGCTTTAAAGTTTTTTTCAGTCACTTTTTCAACCTCATGATTTTAAATTATTATGATTATAGGTACTTATTTTAAATCTTTATGCATAACATATATATTATATTGGACCTTAAAGCAAAAGATCTATGATCCGCTTATAGGCAAACACTATTTACAGCTTAAACTTCCCCTTGAAATACGTATCCTTAACGCTTTTGGCCTTTTCCTTTGCCCATCTATCAAGTCCCATCTTCTTAATTATACATAGGTTGAAGACCTTTGTGTTATGAGGCACTAAAGATGCCTTGTCAGCATACGGATGAAGGTGATCACAGGGAAAATCAGGGCATTCAAAGCAAAAGTCGATACCCCTTTTTTGGGTGCACTTATACGCACTGCAGGGCTCAATCATACCAAGAAACCCTATCGTCCCTTTTTCATTGCGGCATCCATTGCACATAGCCTTCTCCATCGGGAGATGCATCCCCTGTGCAATCTTTTTCCTCAACTCTGCATTTGTCTTTGCCAGAAACATGGGGCAGTTAAAACAATCCAGCCCGCAGGGCGCTGTCATATTTCTATAATCCATCATTTCCCCCTTCTCAGAAAAATTGATCTGTCTTTATAATGTATATGTGCCTGGCACAACTGTCAACAAAGGAAAAGGCCTTAACGTATACAGATTCCTTCTATATCAGAAAAGGGGATCTTACCTTGCCTTATACATACAGGTGGCCATCTTGTAAGATCAATGATGGTAGATGGCTTTCTTGCCTTTGTCTGGCCCCCATCTAAGATTCCATCAATGGACAGGTTATATTTCAGGACTCCTTCAGGCGACCTGGCAGGTGGTTTGCCTGTCATGTTGGCAGATGTGGATGTAATGGGCCCTACTCTATCTACTAAAACCCCTGCATGAGGATCACACGATATGCGGATTGCAATGCATCCATTTTGTACAAGCCTTGGATCCAAATCCCTTTTTGCCTTTACAATAGCAGTGAGTGGCCCTGGCCAGAAATGTTCCAGTAATCGTTTCTGTGCGCTATTAATCTCTGCCAGATTTACTGCCATTTCCATAGTAGGGATAAGGACGATCATGCCTTTGGTGTTATCCCGCCCCTTTATCCGATAGATCTTAGATATGGCATCCTTATCAGTAATCCTTGCCCCAAGTCCATACACGGTCTCTGTGGGATAGGCTATCACAGCCCCTTTGTTTTGCAGGATCAGGTCTGCAATTGCTGATATATCCGACGTGATCAGCATTTGGTTTTTATATTGCTATCTGCCTCCAGCACAGAACGCTTGATATCCTCTCTATAGCGCATGAGCTTTTCCTTAAGTCCTTTATCATTGATTGATAATATCTCTACGGCCAGGATGGCTGCATTAACTGCACCGGGGTCACCTATCCCTACCGTGGCTACCGGTATGCCTGGCGGCATATGGACTGTGGAGAGGAGTGCATCTATACCATTTAAGGGTGATGTGTTGATTGGCACACCTATCACAGGGACCGTGGTATAAGACGCAAGCACCCCTGCGAGATGAGCAGACATACCAGCACCTGCTATGATTACAGATATACCCTCTTTGATGGCAGATGTGCTGAATTCTGCTACTTCTTGTGGTGTCCTGTGTGCAGAGAGGATACGCATTTCATAGCCGACATCAAACTGCTGTAAAACCCTTGCTACCTCCTCCATTACAGGGAGGTCAGATTTGGAGCCCATGACAATAGCTATTTTCATAAATTACCTCGTCCGCCTCTGGCGAACTTTTTTCCTATATCTTTTCTGTAAAAGGCACCATCAAATGATATCCTTGATGCTGCCTTATAGGCCTTTTCTATAGCATCTTTTATATCTCTTCCAAGGGCAGTCACCCCAAGGACCCTGCCGCCTGATGTGACTATACTATCTGAATGCCTCTTTGTCCCTGCATGAAAGACCTTTACCCCTTGTATCCTTTCAGCAGCATCTATGCCGGATATTGTTTTGCCCTTTTCATAATGTCCAGGGTAACCCTTTGATGCCATAACCACACATACACTGGGACTGCTGTCCCACTTAAAAGACATGTTCTTTATGCTTCCGCCACCTGCAACCTCTACCATTATAGGCACTATATCGTCCTTTAGCCTCATGAGAAGAGGCTGGGCCTCCGGGTCACCCATGCGTACGTTGAATTCTAACACATATGGGGTCTTTCCCGTGATCATAAGCCCTGCGTATATAAAACCTCTATATATAATCCCTCTTTTTCTTAAGCCTGTAATCAGCGGATAGAGGACTTTGTCCATTACCTTATCATACACCTCGGTATCAACCATTGGTGCTGGGGAGTATGCCCCCATCCCACCTGTATTAGGGCCTTCATCATTATCATATGCCCTCTTATGATCCTGGGATGATGCCATGGGCAAGATGTCTTTCCCGTCTGTGATAGCGATAAATGATGCCTCTTCTCCTGTGAGCCTTTTCTCCACTACAACCTTATCACCTGCGCTGTCAAATGCCCTTTGGACCATAATCTTATCTATAGCCCCGTATGCCTCTTCCTTGTGAGATGTTACTATCACGCCCTTTCCCGCAGCAAGGCCATCAGCCTTTATCACCACAGGAAACAAGGCGTCGTGGACAAAGGCCTTTGCCTCATCTGGATCACCAAATATTTCAAAGGATGCAGTAGGTATATTATTTTTTTTCATGAGGATCTTTGCAAATGACTTTGACCCCTCTAGGGCAGCAGCCATCCTGTCTGGCCCGAATATCTTGAGATGTTCTTTGGAAAATGCATCTGCTATCCCATCTACAAGCGGTGCCTCTGGCCCAACCACACTGAGTTCTATATGATTATCCTTTACAAAAGAGATGATGGATTTGATATCTGTAGGGGCTATATCTATACAGGTTGCATCCTCCAAGATCCCGCCATTACCTGGCGCACAAAAGACCTCGTCTACCAAAGGACTTTTTGCTATCTTCCAGCAAAGGGTATGTTCTCTTCCACCTGAACCTATCACCAATACCTTCATATCTAATCCCTTAGTGTCTGAAATGACGCATGCCGGTAAAGATCATGGCCATATTGTGACTATTGGCAGCCTCTATAACCTCTTCATCCCTTATAGAGCCTCCAGGCTGTACAGCAGCGGTTGCTCCGGCTTTAGCCGCCTCGTCAATGCCGTCCCTGAACGGAAAGAACGCATCAGATGCCACAACCGAGCCTTCAGTGGGCATATTTGCGTCACGGGCCTTCATGACTGCTATCCTTGAGGAATCTACCCTGCTCATCTGACCTGCACCAACGCCTATGAGTTGATCCTTTTTGGCATATACTATGGCATTGGATTTTACATACTTGACTATCTTCCATGCAAACTTGAGCGCAAGCATCTCATCCTTGGACGGCGTCCTCTTCGTGACCACCTCGGCAGACTCAAGGTCTATATCATCCATGTCTCTTTCCTGAATAAGCATACCTCCTGCCACACGCCTATAATTAAAATATTGCTTATTAGGGTTTCCCCTGTTCATAATCTCCGGTACCTTTAACAATCGTATGTTCTTCTTCTTTTTGAGGATATCTAATGCTTCTTTTGAAAAATCCGGGGCTATTACTACCTCTGTAAAGATATCACCTATTGCGCGGGCAGTCTCTTCATCCACTATCCGGTTAAGCCCCACAATACCCCCGAAAGCAGAAACACTATCCACGGCCAATGCCTTTTTATAGGCATCTAAAAGCGATTTGTCGGACAGGGCCACTCCGCATGGGTTAGAGTGCTTGAGTATCACGCATGCATTATCATCAAACTCCATAATCATCTCTAAGGCTGTATCACTGTCCATTATATTATTATGTGAAAGTTCCCTTCCCCACAGTTGGGAGGCAGTTGCAATGGATGGCTGATCTATTACTATGTCCCTGTAAAAAGCCGCCTTTTGATGTGGATTCTCTCCATAACGCAATGTCTGCTGACGCTTAAACTGCACTGTATAGGTAAGGGGAAATTCCCCTTCATCCACATCGATGGACTGAAGATAGTTAGATATGGCTGCATCGTAGTATGCTGTAAGGGAAAAGGCCTTTCTCGCAAGATTAAAATTGGTGGCTTGGCTTATCTCGCCTGCCAGCCTTTGCATCTCTTCTATTATGAGGTCATAATCATTTGGATCAGTAACCACAGTAACCCATGGATAATTTTTAGACGCAGCCCTTATCATGGCAGGCCCACCTATATCTATGTTTTCCACTGTCTCTTCCATGCTGGCGCCTTTCGCCACGGTCTCTTCAAAACGGTACAGATTTACTACAAGCATATCTATTGGTTTGATACCAAGGGCATCCATCGCCTCCACATGCTCTGGCTTATCCCTTATCCCAAGCAGACCACCATGTATCATTGGATGCAAGGTCTTGAGCCTGCCATCCATCATCTCCGGGAAACCAGTGTAGCCTGATACATCTATCACAGGGATACCATTTTCCTCCAGGACTCGCGCTGTCCCGCCAGTAGATACAATCTCAACATTGAATGAGACGAGATCCTTCACAAAAGAAGCTATTCCTTCCTTATTTGTTACACTAACTAAAGCTCTTTTTATCTTGGGCATATGATCTCCTTTTTGGTAGTGTCAGTAGCCCACTGTATTTTTATTCCTAAACACTCATATGAAACATAGAAATTACCAGCATGGTGCCAGCTCGCATACGCCAAAGGCGGAGCGAACGGAACAACCATCAACGGACACTACCTCCTCTTTAACGTCTATTTTTAATTGAGCCATGGAGTCTGCATTTATCTCTTGAGCAAGATCCTGTTATTTAATTATTGTACACTTCACTAAAGTCGTCTCTATAGATATAAAACCAAGCGAGAAGAGGAACCAGTCTCTCAAATAACCCCGAATCAATATCTCCTATCCACCTTATATGTCTTTCTACCTCTACACCTGTTATATCACCTGATAATAACCCATCTCTCAATCTAGCTACCCGATGACGGAGATCATCCTTTATAAGGGAATTGTGAACACGATTAGATACATAACGATTTATCTCAACAAAGATGCTCTCCATATCCATTACTCCAGGGGCGTTTTTATATTCAGATTCTAATTCGTCCATTAATGAAATCAAGAAAATCCTAGCATCTTCCAGGGCTAAACGGTTATCCTCCTCAATAACAGGGCTAAGTGTTTCCACCATAAATGGTGTATGGAGATCTATGGCTTTAAAATTCTTTACATACTGGTCATCTTGCCCAAAAATCTTTGTAAGTGTTTTTATGGTCCTGGTCATCCATTTAGGCGCTATCGTCTTATTAATCTCACTGTCCAAGATTTTCTCTACCTCTGTTACCCTCTCTTGTAATACTGCAATGATCTCTTCCAAACCGTATCTTATCTTCATGGCAGTAATAATACACATCTATTTAAGGTGGTCAAGACCGTTAATATCAGAAGCCACAAAAACCAGTTATCAGCTATCAGCATTTGGCTCTCAGCCATCAGCAACATAAAGAAAGACAATGTTTACACACGTTCAACTTGTTGGGATAATCTGGTGTCAATATGAATGTATTTGTGATATATTCTTATTTATGAATCCAGATAAAATATTATCAGATAAAGAAACATTTAAGGTCTATCTCCAGAACCTTTTTTCTTCCAGAGATAGGCGTATAATACCGACAGATAAACTCCGTCCTTCTGCTGTGCTAATCCCATTGTGTTATAAGGATGGAGACCCAACTGTTATCTTAACCAAGCGATCTATGAGTGTGGAGTATCATAAAGGAGAGATATCTTTCCCGGGGGGTGGTGTAGAGGTTGATGATGAAAGTATTGAGACAACAGCGCTAAGAGAGGCAAAAGAAGAGATTGGTCTCCACCCAGATGCAGTCGAGGTCTTAGGCCTGCTTGATGATCATATTACCTTGCTTGGTTTTCATATAACACCTGTTGTAGGGATGGTACCATATCCATATAAATTTGAGATAAATAGTGAGTCTCAGGCCTTACTATGGCTACCCTTAAAATATACGCTCAAAGATAACATATGGATGGCTCAAAGAACATCTTGGGATAAATGGAGTGTTAATATCTATTATTTGAAGACAGAAGCTGGTGTTGTTTGGGGAGCAACAGGCCGTATTTTAAAACATTTTGTAGACCTTATAGCAGGCAAAACCATATCTTATGGTCCCCTTTCTCAAGAGGCAAGGCAGTGGGTAGATGATGTCATGTCTGCACAGGACATGTATAGTCGGGAGTCATGAGTCGATAGACTATTGAGACCTAATCTCTTCTGTGTATGTGTTCTCCTTTTCGGCTTGACGTGGGGAAGGCTCTTTTGTATTTAATGGTTAAAACTAGAGATGAATAATATACTGTCACAGTCTTCTGGAATTAATATGCCCTATCAGACATTAAACATTTCTAAAGGGGACCCCCTATGTCCTGGCAGACACAACTAAGGATGAAAAAGATTGTTTTTTATGAATAACACTATTCACTTTATTTAAACCAATCAAACTAATAAAACCAATGAAACCAACAAAACTATATAAATATCTTTTTCATATAAACGCGTATGAGCGATCCACGCTCACAACGAAGTATGAAAATGAACGTATCACAATGTAGGGCCCGTTCCCTTAAGCGGGCCGATGAGGGCAAAAGGCCCCTACAATGTTTTGTGCCTATTTTCATATAGCCCCCATGTCCTGTCGGAGACACTGAAGGATGAAAACAAAACAACATCCCAGTCCGCTGTCTCCCCCGTCTCAAACTGATCCCTGACCCCTATTTGTCGAGTAGACATCTATTTCCTCCTAAAATGTTTATACCTTATTTGTGAGGAAATGACACCCCTCACAGAACCGGACTTGTGGTTTTCCCACATCCGGCTCTTCGCTAAT
>JAGGYK010000159.1 GCA_021162585.1 Deltaproteobacteria bacterium | reverse complement strand
TCATATAGCCCCCCATGTCCTGTCGGACACACTGAAGGATGAAAACAAAACAACATCCCAGTCCGCTGTCTCCCCCGTCTCAAACTGACCCCCGACCCCTGATCCCTGACCCCTATTTTCATATAAACCGATACCTGATCCCTGTTCTACACATTCTTTAGAATTACACCTGGTATGGAGTCCAGACTAGCCACATGATCCACTGCCCCTAATTTGATAGCCTCCTTTGGCATGCCAAAGACCACGCAACTCTCTTCATCCTGCGCAATGGTTACAGCCCCGCTTTGTTTCATTGCTAGTAGTCCTTCTGCACCATCAGAGCCCATGCCTGTCATGATAACGCCAACTGCATTTGACCCGGCATATTTTGCTGCTGAATCAAATAAGACCTCAACAGATGGTCTCTGACGGCACACACGGGGGCCGTCTTTTATCTGTACATAGTACATAGCGCCTGAACGCCTTAGAAGCATATGTTTATTGCCAGGCGCAATTAATGCCCTTCCAGGAACAACAGTGTCATTATTCTGCGCCTCCTTGACCTCAATGGCACATATCTCATTTAGGCGATCTGCAAATGCCTTGGTAAAGCCTGCTGGCATGTGCTGCACAATCACCGCCCCAGGTGCGGTTGCTGGCAAGACCGTAAGCACAGACCTTAATGCCTCTGTGCCACCTGTTGAAGCACCTATGGCAACAATCTTATTGGTCGTGCGTGTCATGGCCAGTCGAGCAGAGACCCCTTCACCACGGACTGGATGTTCATCCCTTTTGTTCAATTTCACCCTGGAAGCAGCCTTAATCTTATCCACCAATGCCACTGACATGTCCCCAACAGAATACGAAGGGCCAGGTTTACACATCACATCTACTGCACCGGCATCAAGTGCCTCCATGGCAAGTGTCCCACCCTTTGGGGTAAGTGATGACACAATCACAGTAGGTACAGGATAGTGATGCATAAGCTTTTTTAAGAAGGTAACCCCATCCATCCGGGGCATTTCAATGTCTAAGGTTATAACGTCCGGATTTAACTTAACGATCTTGTCACGGGCTATATAGGGATCAGGGGCTGTGCCTACAATCTCCAATTCAGGATCTCGGGAAAGCTCTTTAGCCAGTATCTGCCTAACCACAGCTGAATCATCCACAATCAAGACCCTTATCTTTTTCATGTCATCTTTTTCCCTAATCTGTACCAGTTATACAGAGGTCTGTGCTAAAAATTCCGCTATAGGCGTACCGACTTCAAAATCTCGATAGCTCCTAAAGCCCATTTACTTTCCCTAACCCCTGCCCACTGATCCCTGTAAACTGTTACCCCAACTTCACATAACCCAGCATAAAACTATCCTCGACCATAAATGCAACCACACCCGGACTCTTAAGTAGCTCATTACACGCTCTACTATCTAATCTGGAAACATGCGGAACAGAAAGTTCAAAAATTGGTTTATCACCAAACATCAAGGTCAAAAATTGACCACACACAACATTCAGTATTTCTTCAGCCGCATCTTTTAGGGTATCCTCAAGTATTGAACCATCAGGTTCTATACCCAAAACATTTTCAGCCATGCTAGCGGCTAATTCAGGAGGGAAAACAAGCCCCAGGTCCCCAGAGGTTTCTCCGGTGAACTCCATCTGCACATGAAGACATGTATCCTCAATGTCTGAAAGTTCATCTTGAGTGACTGTCTCTACAAACATGAATGCCATTGCCTCCAATACATGCATAACCGCCTTTTCCATGATCTCTTTTGGGTCATTTTCCATTGCTGCCCTCCATCACATCCTGCACTACCTCTTTTATAGCCTCTGGCGTAAATGGCTTTCGTACATATGCCTTCACACCTTTGGCCTTTAATTCCTCAATACGTGTTAAGCTTCCTTCAGTTGAAATAATAACCACTGGTATGTTGTTCAACATCCCGGACTCACTCATCTTTTCTATCATTTCCACGCCATTCATCACTGGCATATTGATATCTGCAAAAACAAGATCTATCCATGAGCCATCAAGGATCTCAAGAGCCTCCTTACCATTTGCAGCCTCAAACACCTCGCCTACAGGGACCTTTGCCAGAGAGAGAGTCTTTATCAATACCTTCCTTATAACATTTGAGTCATCAACCACCAAGATATTATATGCCATATCTACATACCTCCACTGGATAGAGAGAAGAGTTCGCTAAACTTCTCCATGTCATCAAGGCAACAACTCACCACCTTCTCCAATATGGGAGGGGTAAGCGAATACCTTGACAGGATCTCATCTGAGACCCTGTACTGAAGCCCTTCCCTGCCAGGGCCTATCCCCATCATCAGACATAATATATCTGCTATGTGAATAGCATCAACCTCTGGTGCGCTACCCTGAACAGCCTCCGGGCTATGATGAAAACGTACAGCCCTAGTAACCGGGGTAGGAAACTTCCACATATCTAATACAGCAGCCCCAATCTCAGCATGGTCTACACCAAAAATCTCTCTCTCCGCAGTTTCAAAGGAAAGATCTGATGTCTTTGCTATAGCATTGATCTTATTGAAATCCTTTTCCACAAAGGCCCCAATAACAATCTTCCCCACATCGTGAAGCAGGCCAGCGGTAAAGGCTGTATCTTCAGCCATTATCCCTAAACCACTCGCAAAGTTTCTTGCTGTTATGGCTACAGCCACACTGTGACGCCAGAGTTCTCCGGGTGGCAGATTATAGCCTGCAATTGGCTTATCTATAACCTCATGTGTAGCGGATATCACAATAAGATCAAATAGTTTATTCATCCCCAATCTCATAATGGCCTGTCTAATGGAACCTATACTATGTAAACCACCAAAATATGAAGAATTTGCCAGCCTGAGCACATTTGCGGTTATCCCGGGGTCATACTCCACAATTCCAACTACATCCTGGATATCTACATCAGGATCATTCATAATACTGGCCATTTGTGAAGCTACTGCTGAAATGGCAGGCAGGGCATTCACATCTGCTAGTATCCTTTCCCGATAGTTCATATCTCTATCTCCTCTCCAGAGGCCGTTATAACAACACGGCCTGTTGCAACATCTATAAACATTGTCCTGGAAAAACTCTCCCCAATATGTTCTCCTGCAATCAGGATGTTATTCTTCCAGAGAATCTTGCGAAACACAGTATAATTCCTCTGCCCAATCTTAAAAAGGCCGTTATCATTAAGGATTTGCGCACAGCCTGCTACCTTGACCACTAATCTATCCTTTTGTGCCCCTAATTCGCTTATTGCCTTAAACAGTGCAGGAACTCCAGTATCCACAAACATATAGGGCATCTTGGCTGCCTTTGCCGGATCCACTTTAGACAAAGGAAGCATACAATGAATCATGCCGGCAACACATGCGACTGGATCATACATTGTTACCCCAAGACAAGATCCTAATGCATATGTAACCAGTACATCTCCAACTCGATTAGAGACCTTCATGTCTGAAATATCTACAGTAATATTACCTCTCATCCTTGCTGTGCTGACCATTACCATCCATCCAATCTCATTTTTTAAGCCTCAACCCCTAACTCTTAACTCGCCACTCTCCACTCACAACTGTCCTTAGTGCCAATCCGTACGCCTTAGCCGTCTAACCTTGAGCGCTGCTACATGCCCGGAGGCAGTATCAAATGCGATCTTCCTCCCTCTGGTGCCACCTATGTCTTCAGAAACAATGCGAACACTCATCTTCTCAAGTGTATAACGAGCTACAGCTATATTCTTCTTACCAATATCCCTCTCAGGGTCATCCTCAGGATATGCACCTCCAAAGATCTGTGCTCCATGTCTTGTATTCGAGAACCTGCTTCTATCATTACCTTTAGTAGAGTGGGGATAGCAACATTGCCGTAGCGTACTGTTGCTTTTTCTGGACTAACTATGCGCGCATACACATAGTGATTGATGCCTGCACAACATAACCGTGAATCGAAAATGCATACTGCCACAGAGATTCCCAACACAGTTTGAATAATCGTCGGGGTAGAGGTAACATAGATATAGCCAGGTTCTAAAAAATACTCTACCCGCTGAATCTCTTTCATTTCCTAACCCACCGATAAGATCTAGTTTTAATTTTGACGCATTCGTAAAAAGTAACTGAGCATGTCATTGCGAGGAGCGTAGCGACGAAGCAATCTAATAATATCATATAGTTATGCTCCACGAGATTGCTTCGCTCGCAATGACGTCGTTTTAGACTTTTTACGAGTTCATCAATTTTTAATTCATAATTTTTAATTAATAGGTGAACTGTCAAAACTCCTTCAGGTCATCATCGTCCAATGGGATAACCTCATCAGGCCTCACCTCTTTTGCCTTTGGCAAGGTATCCATATGTCTTTTATGATGAGCTGCGGCATCATGAGTAACAACCGGCTTCCGACTGACGACTGACGACTGTCTGTTGTACCTCCCACCAAATTCATGAGCTCATTCACAATTTCTTTTAGCTGCTCAGCCTGAGCAGATAACTCCTGACTGGCTGATGCTGTCTCCTCTGCATTGGCAGCATTTTGCTGGGTGACCTGATCCATCTGGCTCACTGCAGTGTTTATCTGATCAACCCCCTGGGCCTGCTCCTGGGAGGCTGCTGCAACCTCTCCCAGAAGATCTACTGCCTTCTTGATATTGGTGCCTATCTCATTTAAGTCCTTTGCAACCTCCTCAGCCACCTTGACCCCAGCATCCGCATTCTTCTGAGAACCCTCTATCAACTCAGATGTCTCTTTGGCAGCATCAGCAGAGCGCTGGGCCAGGTTTTTTACCTCTTCTGCAACCACTGCAAAACCCTTGCCTGCCTCACCTGCCCTGGCCGCCTCTACTGCAGCATTCAGAGCCAAAAGATTGGTCTGAAACGCTATCTCATCTATTACCTTTATGATCTTTGCCGTCTCATCAGAAGACTTCTTGATGCCATCAATGGTATCAGCCATACGAGACATAGCCTGTGCACCCTTATCAGCCGCAGCATTGGCCTCCTTGGCCAGGGTATTTGCCTGATTCGCATTGTCAGCATTCTGCCGAGTCATACTTGCCAACTCCTCCATGGAAGACGACGTCTCCTCTAAAGACGACGCCTGCTCTGATGCACCCTCAGCCAACTGCTGGGATGCACTCGATACCTGATTAGATGCAGAATCCACCTGGTCGGCTCCCGCATTTAGGTTATCAATAATCTTGTTTACCGGTTTGGTGATACTGCGGGTAAGGAAGATGGCTATTAATAAACCAAGCACAATAGCTGTCAAAGCTGTGCTACTCATAGCAATTTTACTTGTAGATATTTGGGATTCCATTCGATCTTTTTGTTCAGTACACAGCTTATCTGCAGCATTTAAAACTGTTCTAGCAGCTGCGACCATTGCTTCATCTGCCAGCTGTTGTCTCTTGTATAGTGCAGTATAATCATCAAATGCCCCTTTATACCTTGCTACATTCCCGATAACCTTATCCATAAGCTCGCGGTTTTCTCTTTGTTTGAATCTTTCTTTGGTATCATCGGCCAGCTTGTTAAACCTCCCAATAATACCCTCCATCTTTTCAACCGAGTTCTTTGTATCATTGCCATACCTGGCAAAACCCTTGAGAGCAAAGTTTTTTTCCTGTCTTCGCATCTCCAGAATATATTTGATTAGCTGATTGATATTATCTACTCTGAGAATCTTATCTTCCGCCCGGGCACTGGTGATCCCTTTCTTTAGAAGGTCTTTAAGCTGCCGCTCCTGCTCTTTGCGCATCTGCTCACACAGCCTCTGAGCCTCCCTGGCTGCAGTGACCATGTTCTTATTACTAACCTGCCTTTCATCATAAATAGCAATATACTCATAAACCTGCTTCTTATATTGGCTCAATCCAGTAAGGACTTTGTCATAAAGCGCTATTGTACTGACATCCTTGTGTTTTGATTTGTCCTTTTCTATATCTTTGATAAGAGCCCCTATATCTTCTTCAACCTGAGTGATATATCTCTTATCGTGGCGAATGATAAAGTTTTTTTCGTCCTGCCTGACCTTTAGGATATCTTTAATAATCCTGTTGGCATTATCAGCCTTTTCGACTCTACTAACTATCTTACCCATGCCACTCCAGCCTATGGATGCAATAATAGCAGCCAATATAATTATTGTTACAAAACCACCAATAATTTTTACTCCTAATTTCATCTTTTGCATAACCTTGTCCCCCTTTTTGTTTATTTACCCTGTTTATTTACACTTGCAATGGCATCTACCTCCATGACTGAGTTTCGAGTCAAGAGTTTAAGAGTTAAGAGTACACCAGTCTCTTTTTTAATAGATATCTTTCCCAACTCCCTGACTCTTAACCCCATAACCCTTCACACTCCCTTTACAATGGTCTCTGCCTCCTGCGAGGATAGGATCCTGTCAATATCAAGCAGGATCACCACCTTTTTATCAACCTTACCCATACCTAGGATAAAGGTGGTATCCACACTCACCCCAAAGGAAGGTGATTCTTGAATCGCATCCGCACCTATATCCAGGACCTCGGATACACTATCCACTACAAGCCCCATGGTGATCACTCCTTCAGAAGAAGGCACATTTATCACGATAATGCATGTCCTGTCCGTATCCGGTATATCTTCTATCCCAAACTTTTTTCTGAGGCTCATCACAGGGATAACCTTGCCCCTTAAGTTGATCACACCACGGACAAATCCCGGCATCTTTGGCACCCTTGTAATATCCAGCAACTGAATAATCTCCTGGACTTTAAGTATTTCCACCCCATAGGTCTCATCCGCAATCTTAAAGGTAAGATACTTACCTACCTGTGCAGTGTCCACAGACAGGCCAGCCTTGTCCTTTATAGCAGCAACTGCCTGAGAAACTTCATCCTGCACTAACTCTGTCCTGTTTTCCATCATATTTACCCCCTTGTCTTATGAATTAGTAATTATGAATTCATAACTCATAATTCTTAATTCTTAATCACGCCTCCGTAGCCATCTTTATTACCCCTGGTACATCCAGTATCAGTCCAATTCTACCATCTGCCATGATGGATGCACCAGAAAGGCCCACTGTCTTTCCAAGACCTTTGCTAAGGCCCTTGATAACGGTTTGTTGCTGACCAATAAGTTCATCAACAAGGACCGCAACCCGCTTCATCCCGTCCTCTACAATCACTGCCAACCCAGTGGTAGGATCCTCTTTTGCGCCAGAGACCTCAAAAAGTCTGGAAAGCCGAAAGAGTGGCATCAACTCCCCCCTTACCGAGATCATCTCCCCCTTGCCTGTCACCATAGAAAGCATATCGGCTTGGGGGGCAATAGACTCAATAATAGATAGGGTGGGAATAATATATCTCTCAGGGCCTACCCTGACCACCATTCCATCAATGATAGCGAGTGTAAGTGGAAGGATCATTGTGAAGGTTGAACCCTTGCCTGGCTGAGTGGATACTTCAATGCGCCCCCTTAAGGCCTCGATATTCTTCTTTACCACATCCATGCCCACGCCCCTACCAGAGACATCTGAGACCTTCTTTGCCGTGGAAAAACCAGGCTCTAAGATCAGGTTGATTATCTCCTGATCTGAAAGTGTATCCTCAGAGGTAATCAATCCCCTTTCTTTTGCCTTAATAAGAATGGCATCCTTGTCCAGGCCACCACCATCGTCTTCTACCTCTATGTATATGTTACCACCCTTGTGAAAGGCCCTGAGCTCAACTGCCCCATACTCTGGTTTACCAGCCTTTTTCCTGTCTTCCTCAGACGATTCGATGCCATGGTCTACTGCATTACGCATAAGATGGATGAGAGGATCACCTATCTTATCAACCACTGAACGATCAATCTCAGTGTCCTCGCCAGACATGACAAAATTTATCTTTTTGCCGGATTTCTTGGCAAGATCACGCACAAGACGGGCCATCTTTTGAAATATGGCCCTTAGAGATACCATGCGCATGGTCATACCAACCTCCTGGAGCTCACGCGCCACCTTGGCCAATTGTCGTAGGTTTTTCTGCACACGAATAGAAGTGCCCTGGTATACCTCCGGATCCTGGGTCACCATGACCTCTGCAATCACTAACTCACCTATGGTATCTACAAGCAGGTCTATACGAGATGTATCTACCTTTACAGTGTCTTTGACCTGCACCTTGGCAGCCTGTTGCTTCCTAATGGCACCCAACACCTCCTTTGCAGACGTATACCCCTTTTCTACCATGACCTGGCCTAATTTTTTCTTTGAGGCTTCTGTTTTCTGGGTGGCAAGGGCCTCATTTACCTGGTCCGGGGTTGCAGCCTTTGATTCAACAAGTATCTCTCCAATCTTTTTATCTGTTTGTTCAGGGACATCTTCCGGAAGGGCATCCCCTGATGCCACAGCCTTGATCTTTAATATCAACTCAGGTAGTTCATCATCCCTTACCAGAGGCTCCCCGCTGGAAAGTGATGTGGCAAGGTCTGCAACATAACGCTTCATTGTATCAACTACATCAAATACAATATCAATAGCATCGCCAGCCAGCACGATCTCTTCCTTGCGAGCACGATCAAGGAGGGTCTCTGTGGCATGGGCAAGGTTTTTGATATCATCGAGACTCAGAAAACCTGCAGTCCCTTTCATCGTGTGGAATACCCTGAACACTGCATTCAAGGCATCCTGGTTACCTGGGTCCCCTTCAAGATTAAGTAGCTCCACATCCACAGATTCTAAGTGCTCCTTTGCCTCGGATATAAAATCACTAAGTAAGGTTGGATCGCCTTCAAAGGGAACAGCCTGTGGGGATTCGTTATGCTCTTTAGGCTCAGATGCCTGCGTTTGGGTTTCCGCAGCAGAGGCCGAGAGTTTGGAAAGAATAGCATCCACAGGTTCACTTGCCTTCCTGGATGATCTGTAGTCTTCAAACCTCAAAGCCAACCAGTCCTTAACAGCAAAGAGTGTATCAGTTGGCACAGGAGAATTTTCTTTATCTAAAAAATCTTCTGTTGCGTGACAGACATCTACAATATCAACTAACCCTAATACCCCTGCCTCACCTTTCAGGGTATGAAGCTGGCGGCGTAATTCACTAATAGAATCAGGATTATCACCTTTTTCTATGGCAAGTATATGCCCCTCCACCTCCTCAAGCACACCAGCCTGGTTATCCAGAAACTCACTAAATATATCCGCATCAACATTTGCGGGGAGACCAATCTCATCATTATCAGAATCAGACACCTCAGGCGCATTCTCATCCTTAAGCCCCAGATCACCCGGGAATTCCACCTCTTTGGGGTCCACCCCATCCCTTACAATAGATTGCATGCAAACCACAGTTTAGGATATTATATCAAGAGTGGCCTCACGATCTGGAGCATCTTCAAGAACAATCTTCTCAACCAGTGCTGCTGCCTTCGAACATGCCTCAAAGACAACTGCTGGACATTCTTTACAATCAATCTTGGAAAAGGCATCCAGTTGCTTGAGTAATTCACCAAGAGATGGCAAATCCTCAAGGTCTGCCATCACAAGCGTCTTTGATAATGTATCAATCTCCTTTGCAACCTTGTTAAGTTCCATAGCACAGCCCCTATTGTCCATTTCTGGTCACTATCAGATTTGAAAATTCTATCGGCAAACGACTCACCTAATCTTAAATAAATTTTGGAATTATAGATGACGCAGTCGTAAAAAGTCTTTTTAACTTGTCGTTTCGAAGAAATAGGCCAAGAAATAAGGGTCACCCATTAAAGATCCTGTCAATAAAAATATACTACTCCATCGCAAAAAATGTTTTTTTGCAGGCTTTACCATATTGCCAGCACAGTCTGTCTTTAGCTCCATTTTCTGCATCCTTATTTTCATTTTATTTATGGTGGGCGGTTATGATCCGCACATATTCACCCATCAGGTTCAAGGTCGTTAAGAGACAGTGATGGTTGCACAGCGGAGAGACCATCAGGTATCTCGGAGCGGAGCAACCCTTCCTCTTTCTCTTACAACCCCTAAAAGCTCGCTGCCCCAGAAAACCACAGGTTCCCTGCCATGTCCAATCGTTTAATATCAAATCTTCTGGCTCCTTATGTCCAAACCCTCGTGGCTCATGCCAGAGGCAGATCAG
>JAGGYK010000176.1 GCA_021162585.1 Deltaproteobacteria bacterium | reverse complement strand
GTGGGCTCATCCATTAACAGGACATCTGGTTTCATGGCCAAGGCCCTGGCAATACACAGTCGCTGCTGCTGCCCCCCTGAAAGCATCATGGCAGACTGACCCAGGATATCTTTCACCTCATCCCATAGGGAGGCCTGCTTCAGGCTTTGTTCCACCAGGGCATACAGTTCCCTTTTGCTTGTCACCCCTGTAAGCCTTGGCCCAAAGGTAATATTGTTAAAAATCGACTTTGGAAAAGGATTTGGCTTTTGAAAAACCATGCCTATCCTTCTTCGAATCTCAACTGGATCAATATTGGGATCATAAATATTCTTGTCTTCAAAAAGGACTTTACCCTCCACTTTTATTCCATCAATAAGGTCATTCATTCGATTAAGCAGCCTCAAAAAAGTCGATTTACCGCAACCAGATGGACCGATCAGGGCAGTAACCTTGTTTTTCTCGAACTTCATGTCAACATCCTTAAGTGCCCTGAAATCACCGTAGTAAAAATTAACATTCCGAACTTCAATTATACTGTTATTCTGCACTTCTACCACCTTTTCTTCTTTCTCATATAACCCCTCATAATAATGGCTATCAAGTCTATACCTAAAACCAGAGCAACCAGGACTAGTACTGTGCCGTATTGAATAGGCCTGGTCTGCTCGATATGGGTGCCGGCTGTTGCCAGAACATAGATGTGATAAGGCAGAGCCATTACTTCATCAAAGATCGATGTAGGGAGTTTGGCTGTATAGAATGCCGCTGCTGTAAACATGATCGGAGCTGTTTCTCCTGCTGCCCGACCAATACCCAGGATAGACCCTGTCATTATCCCAGGCAGTGCATTCGGCAAGACAATCCTAAAGATTGTTTGCCATTTAGAAACACCAAGGGCCAGAGATGCCTCCCTGAATGTCTGCGGTACAGCCTTCAAGGCTTCTTCCGAAGCCCCGATAATGGTTGGCAAGATCAGAAAACCAAGGGTTAGTGCCCCTGAGAGGATACAAGAGCCAAACTGTAGAAAAACCACAAAGAGAGCCAGACCAAAAAGCCCAAAAACAATTGAGGGGACACCTGCCAGACAATTCACGCCTACTCGGATAATCCTGACCATGGGGCCTTGCCGCGCGTATTCGCTTAAATAGACAGCTGTCATCACACCAAGTGGCAGTGCAATAATAATTGCTCCACCTGTTAGATACATGGTCCCTAAGATGGCAGGCATAATGCCACCTCTTGTCATAGAATCTTTTGGGGCAAGGGTAAGGAAATCCCAGCTAATAACACCAATCCCGTTAATAAATATATAAAAAAGGAGTCCACCAAGAGATATTACTATGATAAGAGCAGATAATCGAACAACACTAAAGAATAGATTCTGCTTGAAATAGCGCCATTTCGTAAATGTTCTTGCTTCCCGGTCTGGCAGGGCATCCATAATCTCTTGCTTGAGGATATTATTTGTCATCTTCATAGAGTGGCAGACCCCACCTCTTTAAATCTAGTCGATATATAATCTGCGATCAGATTAAAAAAGAAAGCAAGGAAAAGCAGGACAACCCCTGTGGCAAAAAGGGCGTGGTAGTGTCCACTTCTAAGAGGAGCCTCTCCCATCTCTGCTGCAATACTAGCCGGCATGGGTCTCACAGAATCAAAGATACCCTCCGGGACAGCTGCAGCTCCCCCGGCTACCATGAGGACAACCATGGTTTCGCCAATGGCCCTTGCCATCCCCAATATTACTGCAGTAGAAATCCCTGATAGCGCTGCTGGTATAATAATCCCTGCAATAGTTTCGAACTTTGTTGCACCCAAGGCATAAGAAGCCTCTTTAACCTCCTGTGGTACAGAATAAAGGGCATCTTCTGAAATACTCGAAATCGTAGGAACAGCCATAATAGCCAGCATTATAGACGCATTGACAATATTGAGCCCAGTAGGTAGATCAAAGGTCTCTTGAAGCCATGGGGCCAGGACCACCATCCCGAAAAATCCAAGTACAACAGAAGGTAGCGCTGCGAGAAGTTCAATTGCAGGTTTAAGAATCTCTTTAATCCAGTAAGGGGCAAGTTCAGAGATATAGACAGCAGAAAGAACGCCCAGAGGAACAGCTATTATTGAGGCAAAAAAAGTAACAATAAGAGAGCCGACAATGAGAGGCCATATACCAAAATCTGGGGGGTCATAAGTGGGATACCACTCGTTGCCAAAGATAAAATCCTTAATAGAGACCACCTTGAATATGGGTAGACCTTCTCTAAAGAGAAAGACAACGATAAGTGCCAGGATAAATATAGAGACCAATGCAAAAATAAAAAATATATTTTTTATGATTGTCTCTTTAAGTTTTCTTGACATAGGATGTTCTCAACAATACATAGTTGTAAAAAGGCTAAGGGCATAAGATATAAGATTTGTAGCCCTTAGCCTTCTACCTTTTTTAACAGCCTTTAATACAGTGGAATGTAACCCTCTTTTTTGACAATTACTTGTCCCTTGGGACTCACCACAAAATTTATGAAATCGGCAACTGTGCCTTTTGGCCATCCATCGGTGAACATGAAAAGCGGCCTTGCAATAGGGTACACTCCAGATAAGGCAGTCTGAATAGAGGCATTGGCTCCATTTACTGCTATGGCCTTGACGCTACTGTCCAGATAGCCAAGCCCAATATAGCCTATGGCATATTTGTTTTTAGAAACCACCTGAACTACCGCGCCGTTAGATGCCTGCATTTGAGCCCTTGGTGTCACTTTGGCCTTATTAAGGATCTTTTTTTGCCAAACCTCATAAGTACCTGAGCTGGTGTCTCTGGAAACCACAACAATCTGCATCTTCTTTCCGCCCACGTCTTTCCAGTTTTTGATCTTCCCCTGATAGATGAGACTCATCTGTTCAATCGTAAGATTATTTACGGGATTTTCCGGATGAACAATCGGAACAATGGCATCAACAGCTATTCTATGAGGAACAGGATATACACCATTCTTTATGGCCAAATCTACCTCTTTAGGCTTAATAAAACGTGACGTGTTTGCAATATCTGTGGATCTGTCAACCAAGGCCTTAATTCCATTACCTGAGCCACCCCCTGATATAGAGATATTAACCTCCGGATGGCTCTTCATATAGGTCTCAGCCGCTGCCTGAGCTATAGGGAGAACCGTTGTCGATCCCTTGATCACGATGGTCTTGCCTGCAAAAGCTGTATTCCAACCCACCAACGTTAAACACATTAAACTTAATATCAAAATTTTCACTATCCTAACCATTTTCTTACCCTCCTTTATTTTGATTTTCGACTTTTATATGTGGAGAGGATACAACACAAATGTTACAGTTTGATTACAGTTTGATTAAGATAATATGAAAATTCAGCGGTTGGAAGTAAGACAGGATAGGACAGAAAGCAAAAACGGGCAGGAAACGGGGGACGTACATCAAAATATAAGTGGAATTCTGAAAACACATCTAATAGACAGTTTTCATGCTAAGAAAATCATCGAATGCAGGCCGAAGGCTATGATTTGAAGAAACTTATAAAACGTGTGGCCGAAATAATGGCAATGAGATATGAAGATGTAATCGACTCTGAAAGGGACAGAAAGAGGATTCAGGCTCGCAGTATTTTGTGTTTTTGGGCAACAGATCAGTTGGGGGTCTCTCAGACTCAATTAGGGCAAATATTAAATTTAACACAACCGGCCATCAGCCATGCAGTTCGAAGGGGAAAAACCATCGCTGAATCTAAATCGTACGTGATATTTGATAACTAAATTTATATCTTAATGTACGTCCCTCAATTTTCCTAAGGGGCCGGGAGGACCTGACCCCCAATACACATTTTTTTCAAAATTTTAGTTGACAATGGTAAATTCAGTTACTATATTCCCAAAAGACGATATGGAGGTCGTGATTGTGAAAATATTTTTAAAGGTGATGAAGGCCCTGTCCGATCCGAGCCGCGTCAAGATCATGAAGATGTTGCAAAAACGGGTCATGTGTGTTTGCGAAATCAAGGAAGCGCTGGGCATTGCCCAATCCACCGCCAGCAAGCATCTGAAAGTTCTGGATGACGCCGGTCTAGTTGCCTCTCACAAAGAAGGCCTGTGGGTTAATTACACACTGACAGACGGTGGAAGTAGCCCCTACGCGGCCAGTTTGATCGGTAATTTAAAGCACTGGCTTGACGATGATCCGGAGATAATGGAGTTAGCAAAACAACTGCCGCAAATCCGGAGGGGAAACATCTGCGGAGTTTAGTGTGATTTTCTTGCGTTTCATAAATCGCTATATCGCTATATCGCTAAACAGGCAACTATGGGGCGACACTCACTGCCTGGAGAGTTTCCCGCGAATCACAGTAGATATTAAAGGATATTGTCAATGAAAGAACGAAGCACGTTATTGTTAATCGCCGGCGCCATTGCGGTCTTTGTGTCGCAGGCATCGGTCCTGAAATATTTCGGCGCCCGGGCCAGCAAGATCCTGTCCTATTCGGTTGCCTCGGTCGGTGGACTGATCGGAGGCAGCATAGCCATCAAATCGAAGCCACAATTGCTGAAAATTCTTTTTGCCGTAACGACCACTCATTGCAGCGGTTATTATGACCTATGAGGTTTTCAGCTGAGATTTTAGCATAATAAAGGAGAGCAATATGTCATCAGCCAATGTCCATGGGGAATCTAATCTTATCAAGAATTTTGCGCCTTCGTGGTTTGCGTCGGTCATGGGGACGGGGATTCTGGCAATTACGAGTCTCTTTTACTCACAGTATGTTCCTTTTCTAAAG
>JAGGYK010000202.1 GCA_021162585.1 Deltaproteobacteria bacterium | reverse complement strand
TAGAACTTTGAACTTTTATTTAGCTAATTGCTGAAAGCCCTCATCGGCTTATATCTAGATTGGCTTTGGAAAACCCCCAAAAGCAGAAAGAACTAACCAAATTATTAAGATTTGGACAATCCAGCCAATCAGACAAACGCCCACAGCACGCAGTGTACTCGTATAGTCAAGGGCCTGTCTGACAGCAATCACCATTGCTACCAGCATCCAGATCGATGCGACCATAAAGACAAGGGCCCTTAGACCAGGGATAATACCTAATATTCGAATCAACCCAGGAGAGCTTGAAAAGCCGATAGTTCTCAGCAGCTCGCCGTAATCTGCCTTTGTCTGCGGTTCTGGAAGGAGTTTCGTGCCAATAAAGTATGTGAGAAAGGCCCAGACATACCATCCAATAAGGGCTGTAACAATTGCCATCAAGATCCCAGTAGGTCCTCCAATTCCAATACTCCCTATTCCAGCTGCTATGCTTGAGAGAATAACAACCCATGTGGCCTGACCCAGTGCTCCCTTGTCAGCCTCAACCTCTTCATACAGATTAACATCCAGCTTTGCAGCACGAATAATACGATCCTTAAAATCAGACATTATTACCTCCTAAAAATTATTTAAGGGTAAGCATAATTTATTTTAGGTATCTACCTTTCCTTGTTAATTTAAAAAGCACCATGAATTATCTTGTGCCACCCCTTGGACACAGATTTTGTTACAAAATTCCAGCCATCTCTGAGGTCAAACAGGGGCGTTGGCATACCAAAGGTAAGCGGGACAACACCTGTTAGTTGTAATGCACCTATAGGGCACCCCTTGACCCTTTTTATCTTTCTGGCCTTGATTGTACCCTTTACCTCTGTGCAATCACCTATAAGAAGGGCAACTCCATCACCTGCATCTACATCTCCATCGTATATCCCTGTGATGATAGCGCCTTTTTTGGCACGCCTTAAAGAACCAGGCCTCCTGGCATCCACTGTGCCCAGACATCCTTTTACCGCTGCCATACACCCTCCATAGCATATATCCCCTGTATGTGGACCGATCCCTTCATAGAAGCGTATAGGTGTGTCCAGCTTTTGGATATCTTGAAACTCACTCACTATATCTTTAGTCTTCTCAGCCAGTTCCTCTATCTTAGCATCCCCCAGGACATCCACAGAAGATGGGTCTATGGAGCCATACCCTCTTTGGGATGCTATCTTAAGGTGATGTACATCTTCAGGCCTATATCCAAGTATCTGGGCTGCCACTACGTCAGCAGCCACAGGATCATTGCTGATCATAATCACACCAAGATAAAAGGGTTTAGCGCATGATTCAAAGCCATGTCCAATAATTACGGCATCAGATATTATCATATCAGGATAGCCTATCTCCAGGAGGTCTACAATCTTTTCGTTCAGCCTGTCATCATGGTATAGCATACGCTCTTTGTGGAGGAGTATCCCTATGTTTAGTTTTAAGGCATTAGTTATCTCACAACATATATGATACTTCAGCTTTGGCATCCATATCTTGAAATCTGCCTCGTGGATAAGTCTAGGGCACAGCATGGTCTTATGGTAGGCCGCCTTTTCTAGTTTTACCTTTACATATCGATCCTCATTGAAATCCACCACAGGTACATTATGGGCCTTCCCCATTTCATAATAGCCGGATTCCTTGAGGAGCATCCGTGTTGGCAGGCCATACCCACCTGATTCCCCAATGGTAACCTCTGGTACGCCAGAGCTTCTCAAGGTATCTACTACAGCCCCTACCAGTTCAGGATTGGTATAGGCATGATTGGAATAGCGCTTATTGGCAAAAACTACATTTGGCTTAATCAGCACCTTTTCACTGGGGCGTTTCCCTAAAAGTTCAAATCCTTCTTCAACAACCTCTTTCAGCTTAGTGGGATCATAGTCTTTGACACTGCGCAACAAAACCCATGGTTTCTGCATAATGCTTAACCCCCTTTTTATATACTTCAATAAAATAGGTTTTATTCACTTGAATATATATAAAACAAAAAGCACCATATATCTACATGTTTGTTTTTAAAACTGAGACCTTTGCATAATACCCATATTGTCATTGCGAGTGAGGCGAAGCAGTCTCTAAATTTCTTGTAATTAATGGGATTGCCACGCCTGCCTGTGCGTCGCACCTGTCTGCCGTGCAGACGGCACAGGCAGGCGCAGACAGGTCGGCCATGCTCCTCGCAATGATAAGAAAGCAATTGTGCAAAGGTCTCAAACTATGTATTCTGTTTAAAATATGGCAAGCAAATCACTTGACACTGAAGACACTAGAGTATATAAGTTTTTGTGATGAATGAGCATTCATTTTTTAGGTGTGTCAATGAAGATTGTTTATGGGTTAGGAAACCCCGGGAGACAGTATCTATTTACAAGGCACAACATCGGATTTATGGTAGTAGATATGCTCTCTATCAAGTGGGGCATCCCTATAAAAAAGAAGACAAGAGATGTTTTATATGGTAGAGGAACAAGACAAGGAATTGATGTAATGCTGGCCAAACCTTATACATATATGAATCTTAGTGGGCGCCCATTAAGGGATTTTGATATGAGTCTGCATGATCTCATTGTTGTGCATGATGATATGGATATCCCATTTGGCATGATTAGGATAAAGACTCAGGGGGGTACTGGAGGGCATAAAGGCCTCAAGTCTATTGTGGGTAACCTGGGCACAGATGCATTTGTGAGGGTCCGCTGCGGCATAGGCAGACCAGATGAAGAATCTAATCCAACAGATTACGTGCTCTCTGAGTTCAAGCCAGATGAAGAGGAGACCTTAAAAAAGGAGATAGAATTGGCTGGAGATGCCATCCATTTGTGTGTCATATCCGGTTCAAAAGAGGCAATGAACGTCTATAACAGGCGGGATTTAGATAACTCAAAAACTTGAAGGGAGGATTTGTTTAAATGGAACAGTGGGCGAACTGGGCATGGCTTTTTGGTATTATTGGCTTAATTATAGCCCTTTTGATGTATTCTTCTCTGAAGAAGAAGGATGCAGGTAATGAAAGGATGCAGGATCTGTCAAACCAGATTCATGAAGGGGCCATGGTGTTCTTAAAGCGGGAATACTCAATCCTTGCGATATTTGTCATAATAGTATTCTTGCTGTTATTCTGGCTTATAAACTGGCAGACAAGTGTAGCTTATGTCTCGGGGGCAATCTGTTCTATGCTGGCAGGGCTCACTGGTATGACCTCTGCAACAAGGGCAAATGTCCGTACTACCCAAGCAGCTGCAACAGGTGGCTTAGAGGAGGCACTGTCTGTTTCCTTTTTTGGTGGTGGTGCTGTTATGGGAATTGCTGTTGCATCTCTTGGTTTGCTTGGTTTGGGGATATACTATTATGTATTCTGCAATGATCCCACAACTGCAAGTTATCTCAATGGCTTTGGTATGGGTGCGTCATCAGTTGCTCTGTTTGCCCGTGTAGGTGGTGGTATTTATACAAAGAGTGCAGATGTAGGTGCTGACTTAGTAGGTAAGGTTGAAGCAGGTATCCCTGAAGATGACCCAAGGAATCCTGGTGTGATTGCTGACAATGTAGGGGACAATGTAGGTGATATCGCTGGTATGGGCGCAGATATATTTGAGTCATATGTAAACTCTGTAATAGCATCCATTGCCATAGCTGCTACCATGGCGATGACCGCTAATGTGGCAATGAGGCAGGCATATATGGCCTTACCGCTTGTGCTTGTTATGCTTGGATTTTTATGTTCATTAGTTGGTATATGGTCTGTAAAGCTTTTGGCAAAGGCAGGACCACAGAGAGCCCTTAGGTATTCCACCTTTATAGCAGCAGCCCTGTTTTTGATTATCGGCTGGTTTGTAGTCAAGTCAATGAGTGTATCTACAGGAACATTCTGGGCTGTATTCTGGGGTATGCTTGCAGGTATACTCATAGGGGTAATAACCGAGTATTATACATCTGCTGGCCCAATTATAAAGATTGCAGAGTCATCACAGACAGGACCTGCTACCAATGTCATAACAGGTCTTGCTATTGGCATGGAGTCTACGGCGCTACCTATATTTATCATAGTAGTTGCCATAGCATTTGCTGCCTATAATGCAGGTCTATATGGCATAGGGCTTTCTGCTGTAGGTATGCTTGCTACCGTAGGTGCTACTATGAGTATTGATGCATATGGCCCTGTTGCAGATAATGCAGGTGGCATATCTGAGATGTCAGAACTTGGGCCTGAAGTCCGTAGTGTCACTGACAGGCTTGATGCTCTAGGCAACACTACGGCTGCTATAGGCAAAGGTTTTGCCATAGGGTCTGCAGCGCTTACAGCGCTGGCCCTGTTTTCTGCATACGGTCAGGCAGTCAAGTTAACTAGTATAAACCTTATTAATCCCAAGGTAGTAGAAGGGCTTTTTATTGGCGGGATAATCCCCTTCCTGGTAGCATCTATGACCATGAAATCTGTGGGTAAGGCAGCCTTTAAGATAGTGGAAGAGATCAGGCGTCAGTTTAGGGAGATCCCTGGGATCATGGAAGGTAAAGGCAAGCCTGAACCAGCAAAATGCGTAGACATTGCATCAAAGGCAGCGCTAAAAGAGATGATATTGCCAGGTCTTTTAGCAATACTTGCCCCAATCCTGGTTGGGTTTATACTTGGCAAGGAGGCGCTTGGGGGTATGCTTGCAGGTGCTGTGGTTACTGGTGCATTGATGGCACTATTTATGGCAAATAGCGGCGGTGCATGGGATAATGCAAAGAAGTATATAGAGACAGGACATCTTGGTGGTAAACATAGTGAGGCCCATAACGCATCAATAATTGGTGATACTGTTGGTGATCCATTCAAGGATACATCAGGGCCTTCCATGAATATCCTGATAAAGCTTATGAGTGTTATTGCTCTCGTGCTTGCTCCGCTACTGGTATGAACGTCTTGAGAATCCTATGATTTAGGAGGGGCTTTTTAAGCCCCTTTTTAATTGGTGATAGCAGCAGTTTGTTGCTTTTAAGTGAATAGTGAAGAGTGAATAGTGTTATTTTTGAATGATGTCCGTAATGGATTTATATGAAAATAGGGGTCAGGGATCAGGGGC
>JAGGYK010000252.1 GCA_021162585.1 Deltaproteobacteria bacterium | reverse complement strand
GGCTTTTTCTATTAAAAAACTATGAGTATGTCAATAACTATCTTATCCCTCATACATGCCGCTACACTCTCAAGCCTAGCCCTTCTATTCTAAATATTTCATCATGTCAAGGGGTATTCTCCTTGATTGTCAAAACTCTTTAGAAATGTCCCCTGTTTTAACTCGATAGAAATGTCCCCTTTTGAACTGTTTTTTAGTTTATGTTTTAGCATCTGGTTTTGCCTTTTGGGTTGGGTGTCAGGGACAGGGGGACAGTCCCCCTGTCCGCGTCAGTCGGTTGAGCTGTTTTTTCTTTGATATCCTTGCGGTAATTTCTCCAAGGATGATCCGGGGCAGGTTTCCATTTTGTCTTTGGTTTTATGACTTTTTTGTGGACAACTGCCGGCCTTGATGAAATCTCTTTGAAATCAAGAGGCCTGTTCCTGTAAAGAATCTGCATTGAGCCATCAAGACGCTTGCGTACAGTCACCTTGTTTTTTGCCGGGGGAAGGTTGCTTTGCACTTTTAATTGAAACAACCTGCTTTCATATTTTATTGTCCAGTCATTGTGTATGGTCCTGACATCTTCAATGCAAAACACATCTTCAAGCTTGATTCCTTCAGGTATCTTGGTGTGATAATCAACCGGACTTGCCGGTTCTTTTGCAAATCTGTCATTGAGCTTGTCTGTGAAGGAATTCAACATCCGGTTTGTTTCTCCTATGGTCTTTATCCCGAGAAGCCTTAATTCCTTTACCAGCCTGTCCTGAAATACACCGTTCTTTCTCTCTACACGGCCTTTAGCCTGTGGTGAATATGCAGGAATGATTCTTATGCCAAGCTTTTCGCATGCTGAGCCAAATACGGTTAATGGCGCTTTTCCTGCAAGTTCTTCTTCAAGGGTTGGTTCTCTGTCAGTAATATAGACATTCCTCCGGTCGGTATATAATGCAACAGGAACACCGTATCTGTTTATCCACGACCATAACAGCCGCATTGCCGCCTGGGTCGTTTCTTCTTCAGACATAAAGGACATTGTCTTGCCTGTTGCATCATCAACCATGACCATCAGACAGCTCTTACCCCCTTCATCTCCATGCCAGTTGTGAAAACTGCCGTCCATCTGTATCAGTTCACCAAAATGCTCTTTGCGTTGCCTCCTTGAACGATGCCCTCTCGACTTTCTCTTTCTTTGCCATAACCCCTCTGATATGAGCCATCTCCTTAAGGTCTCATGATCTATCCTCATATCGTGATCTTCTAAAAGCTTCTCTGAAAAAAATACAGGACCAAACCCCTTGTAGATCCCTTTGTACAAATCCTTAACCTTGTCTTTTACTTCATCAGAATACTTGTGATTCGATGCCCGGCCCCGGTTCCTATGGATAAGCCCAGCATCCCCATGCTGCCTGTACCTCGCCCTGATCCGTTTTGCCTGACGGTAACTTATTCCAAGAATATTCGACGCATCCTTAAGATTTATTTCATCAACGTCTATCCTTGCCATTATCCCCAACCGCCTCCTCTCCTTATTATTCATCCGTATCTCTCCCATCCGATAAACCTCCTCTTAAAGACCTATCGAAGGGGACATTATCAAAGAGTCGCAACAGATGAAAAGCTCTCAGCCTCTAACAATATAGGGTGTATTCCCCTTTGGCGGGCCGATAAGGGTATCAGCCATTTGGAGGCGGCTCAGACAGATATGTATAAGTGAATAGGCTTCCATCGCTACTTTTCTGGTCATTGCGAGGAGCTTTAACGACGTGGCAATTTATTGTGATTACAAGGAGTTAGAGATTGCTTCACGTTTGTTCGCAATGACATTATGGACGTTATGCAAACATCTCAAGTGGACAGAAACTCGTATTACACAAAGTCAGATATATCTAATCCATTGCTGAGATTTTCATTAATATTGGAGAAATAGTCTTCGAACCCTGAGGCGCCCAATGTCTTTGTCGTGGCAGCAAACGCGGCTAGATCATCGGCAATCTCTTCATCGCTTTTCTCCTGCGAGCGTATGCCTTTCCAAGTAGTAATAAATTGTTCCAAAGTAGAAGATTTGGAGGTGGTTTCCTCATATTCTGTATCTAGTATATGTTGAGCCGCACCTGCAAATTCCATAGCAAGGTCAAGACCATACTTTGAGAACGTATTACCTGCCTCATTTACCAGACTCGTGCTTAATGTGGTATTACCTGCCTCATTTAGATCGTGTGCGCTCGAAAGCAAGCCTGCAAAAGAATCGGTTTGATCCTCAGCTACAGCCTCTTTTCCCATATTAACGAAATTATTAATCCCTGTGCTATTAAGGTCGCTGACTTGCGATTGTATAATTTCTCTGAAGCCTTTGGCGGCATCTTCATCTCCTGTCGCATTTATTTCATTGTAGAGATTCCCAACCTCCTTTGCCCGTTTAGAGATAACAAGGGCCTCCTGAGCCGAACCCAAAATGGATTGTGTAAGCTCTTTTTTGTCTGTTTCATTTGGAGAAAGGCCCAAAGATTGATAGATTGCATTAATTCCAGTAGATAAAGACTGCAATGCTGTAGTATTCATCTTGGTGATCCCCCTTTTTCTGGCTCTATTAATAATTATGAACCATATATAACTTTTCGGCCTCTTCGCCAAATGCTTTAGGGGGGCAAAGCACCGCCTGGTTTTATACATGGGGGACGGAGAATAATAAGATGGCTATAAGGTGGGCTTATCGGTGGGGATGAACGCTATCTAAGCGTTATTTATATTCAGGAGTTGGATGTGGAGGTAATTTCAGGCCCCCATTACAGTAGAACTTGTGTTATACTTGGATTTATTCGGACCAATAAGCCAGATATATGGCAGAGAGGGATTGATTTTGGAGAAGATTCTATTTCTTTTTAACCCCACGGGCCTGATGGACAGGGACATGGTTTACAGCTTCAAAAAGGCCGGCCTTAATCTTTATACAGAAGAAATCACCCTCGGCGAAACACAGGAAGGGCATAGTGTGGAGCTATTTTCATCAGAAAAGATGATACAAATCCTTGATACCTTTAAACCGGATATGGTCTTCAGCTTCGACGGCAGGGGTTTAGATAATGAGGGTTTCTTGGCACATGAATATGCCAAAAGGGGTGTACCTTTTGTCACATGGTTTGTAGACCAGCCCAAAAAATCAAACTTTGGCAAAAGATATGTGAAATCTAACACGATAGTGTTTGTCTTTGACAGGGATTATATTCCTATGCTCAAAAAGATCGGCCTTGATAATATTTTTTATTTGCCCCTGGCAACCAATCCTGATCGCTTTAAGCCCGTAGATAGTGTGCAAAGGCAGAGCAAGATCTGTTTCGTTGGGGAATCAGACTATAAAAGAATACAGTATTTTGCCTCAAATATAGACAGTATGGTCGAAGGGGCAGGTGATGAATTCTACTATGCGGTTGAGGGTGCCATTAATACACAGAGAAATTCCCCTGGCAGGGACACATGGAGAATAGTCAAGGAAGCCCTGGATAACTATGGCATAAACGCGGGAAGCCTTCCAGCCATAGTAAAGGACATGTTGGAAGGCTTTGTTGAAAGAGAAGCAAGTCTACGCCAGAGATTAGAGGTTATACAGACACTCAGTGGTAGATTTGATACGGTAATATATGGAGACAGCCTGTGGGGCAAGGCAATAAAGTCAGGTTATATGGGTAGGGCGAACTATTTTAATGATGATATCGTCAAGGTGTATAACAGGTATGATATCTATGTGAATGTATCCAGGTTTCAACTAAAAAATGCGATCAATCAGAGACCTTATGACATCTCTGCGTGCGGAGGTTTCTTGATTACAGATGAGAGGCATGACCTAAGGGAACAATTTGACGAAGATGAGATGGTATCCTTTGGAAGCACTGATGAACTCGTAGATAAAATCAAATTTTTTCTTCACAAAGATACCAAGAGAGAACAGATTGCCAGAAAGGCAAGAGAAAAGGTCTTAGCCACCCACACTTATCTTAAAAGGATAGAAGAGATAATGAGGGTGATGAAATAATAGGGATAGCAGGATGTGAAGATGCTTCCTTATGGTTATTCCTTATTCTTAATAAATTGCGGCCAAAAATACCACTCACCCAAAGTAGCTTTATCCTGGCCTCGGGTCTTTGGAGAATCATGCTGATCTTCTGCTCTTCCTTGCCCTTGCCATCACTACATCCAGGATTGTCTTTGCCCGGTGCACATAGGTATGCCCATCAATAACCTTTTGTCGGGCCTTTTTTGCCATATTATGCCTGAGACCTGGTCTTGATAAATAATATTTAATAACAGATGCAAGGTCGGAGTTATAATCATAGGTTGCAATCTCATCTCTATCAAAGATATAATACAACTCATCCCTTATGTCTGTCAGCAAAAAGCCACCACATGCAGGTACATCATATACCCTTTGATTTACTGCTGTCTTCAGCTGTGGCCTTGATATATTTAGTATAATAGGGGTGTTGCTATAGATACCGGACAGGTTGTTCCCCTTGTATAGAATCTCTCCTGCATATAATCCTTCCTCAAAAAATTCTGCCCAGGCCTCTTCTCCTATCACCTTCAGGTTGGTGCCTCTAAGCCTTGAGAGCAGGTTTAATCTTAGGGCTTGGCCTGCCCTGTGTTCTATCCATCCATACACAAGTCTCATGGCATGATCTGGTATGTTATCCCCTTGCCAGTATCTTTTAAAGACATCTTTTACTATCATCTTCCAGTTGGCTATATATGTGGGGATGAGCCTTTCTATAAAATGGGCTATCTTGTCTGTGTCTAACCCCATATCATTCAGCCGTGATATTACGGCATCTATCTGTTTTTTACCTGTTGAACCCACAAATATAATGTCTGCCATAGGTTCGATATTGTCCTCTTCAATTGGATAAAACCTGTCTGTATTCACAGCTAAAGGCAACCACCCCACATAAGAGATATTTCTCTTTTTAAGAAAAGGCTCATATGCCTTATCAAAGCTAAATATGATGGTGTTTTCCTTATAATATGGCAACATACCCTCTGGTTCTATCAGATTTGGCTCATCTGTATACCATGTAACAAAGGGAATGCCTTTATTGAAAAGCATCTTTTGTATAACATCCGATCCATCCACGCCCAAACCATTATTTGATATTACAAAATCAGGTCTTAGATCTTTTAGCATTGTCTGTAACGTTTCCATATCAAAGGTGATTACCTCTTGGGCGCCTTCCCTCTTAGTCGCTGTATTGAAAAGGCTGCATGCAATACCTGCCTTTCTCATACCCCAGGCAATATCCTCGCATACAAGGTCTCCCTGCCTGGTCAAAAGGATAGCGCCAAATCGATCTTTGACATCTACAGAGATTGGAAGATTAGGCAAGAAAGGTCTTATCTTTTTCATGGTGATATCGTCTTCTGGTATATCAAATACAAGCTCTGATGATCTTACTCTGTTGAAGATATCCTCTATCCTGTAGCGATACAGATGGTCTTCTTCTACCCCTTCTTGTCCCTTGATTATCCCTTCCATCCGCTTGTCAGAGTTTTTCTCGTATGGCAGCGTTGGATTTAAGATAGGAGGCTTCTTTGCCTTTGGGTTTGCACCTAAAGGTAGCCAATATACATACTTAAAACCGTGGCCGTTCAGGTCTCTTATGTATTCGGCATCCACAACAAATATGATGCTTGCATCCTTTAAAAATTTTTTATTGTTTTGTCCATGTGCCTTTAGGGGTTGATCTATGTACCAAGACACATAAGGTATATGATAATAGGCAAAGACCCTTGCGAAGATCCCTTCTTCGTCCAGGGCATAATCATCTGTGCACATCACCACATCAGGCCTGAATATATGTATCCTATGGATAAGCTCGTCTAGATATATAGGCCTGGATTCTTTGTCTTTGCCTATTATGACATCAACTACCTCTGTGGGCACCCTTTTCGACCTAAGACAATCTATGATATCATTATCCACAACCGATAGATTATGTCGAAAGTATAATACCCTCACAACGAACCAAGACCTTTCATCCTTTCTTTGATATCCATAGGGGAGGCGCCATTTATCATGGCCTTTTCTAAAAAACTGGCGCCTTTATTTAGATCCTTAGATGCTATTGCTATATCGGCTTTTAATATATAGGCCTCTTTACATGAACTGTCCAATCTCAACGAAGCATCTGCCATCTTATCTGCATCTATGCTATCCTTAGCATCAAACAACCTTTGCCCTATATCCACACATATCCCTGCAATCTCTTTTACAGAGTTCAACTCTCTATTGTTATCAAGACCTAAGGATTGCATGAGTCTATCCAGGGCAGAAATAAGGGCATCGACATCATCGACTTCTATACTTGTCTGGATGAGTCCTGTAAGAGCTTCTCTATTTTCAGGAGTGGCAACAATAGATTCAAGGTATAACTCATGGGCTTTTCTATGCTTTCCTGTAAAATAATATACCTTGGCAAGGCTCAGCCACAGGAGCGGATCGTATTTTGTGGCATTTTCCTTTGCCTTCTCCAGATAGGGCATGGCATCATCTATCTGCCCCACCCTTATAAGCGCCATCCCCAGGGCCTTTATGGCTGCAAGGCTATCTGGATTTATATCAAAGGCAGTCTTGTAGGCACTAAGGGCATCCTTAATATTGCCTGTCTTTTCAAGGGCGATCCCATAATAATAGGGTGCCATCTCCTTTATATTCGATGGTATGGTATAGGTCTCAATCTCTATGCCAAGGGATGCTGTTTTTTCCAGGGCCTTTATTGCCTCATTATATCTCCCGCCTTGAATAGAAGTAATGCCGAGGTAATAGTGCATAAGGCCACTTTTTTTATAACGTTTGGCGCCTCTTTTTAGCTCATCTATTGCATCATCTGTCTTTTTCAGCTTGAGATAACAATCTGCGGCCAGGGAATAACTATATTTATACCAACTCTCATCCTTGGCATCCTTTCTTGCTGCCACTATATATTCCAGGCATTTCTCATAGTCATGGAGAGCAAAGTAACTCGTGGCTATAAAGAAGTACTGAGCAGGGGTATCTTTTCCGTCCCTTAATTCATCCAATAAGATATCAAGATTTCTCTTAGCCTTTTCCATAATTTCTTCAGGGCTATGATATCCGGTATGCCTAATCACGATATCTTCTGTATCTATCTTTATACCTTTCCTTTCGAGCAAAGGTAAAATCTGTTCATGGATCCTCCCTTCAAATCTGACGTCATCCCTGTTGGGAAATATCCTTGCCTGGTAACTTATGGTTTCAACACCGTCCACACTATCATTTGAGATCTTTAACATGTAGGCCGTATCCTTTTCAGTGTGCAGCTTATTTTTGAATGCAGAAAGCCTTTCCCTATCCTCACCTAGTATCCTGTCGTCTGCATCGATCCATAATAGATAGTCTGAATCTGCCAATTCAATGGATCTATTCCTTGCAGCGGAGAAGTCATCACACCATTTAAAAAAACCCATCTTTGCGCCATAGGATTCAGCAATATCTACTGTGCTGTCCTGCGAGCCTGTATCCACAACAACGATCTCATCTGCTATGTCCTTTACATCGCCAAGGATGTTTCCAAGGTTCTTCTCCTCATCCTTTACGATCATAATAACCCCGAGCGTCGGCTGCCTGAGCCTTCTCGACAGGACATTCTTATTTTTCTTCAGCGTGGCTTTATTCTTACCACCTGCCTTAAGACCCGTATCAAAGGCATCCATCGCCTTTTCATTGTCGCCTGTCTTTATATATGATGCGCCAAGGAGATTGTATGCACTTGATATGTCAAAGTAGAAACCCTTTTTGCCAGAAAGGTAAAGGTCGATGGCCCTTTTTGCCTCATCTATGGCAAGATCAAACCTGCCTAGATGAAAGTCCTCCACGGCAAGCTCAATTGCCGCCCTCGGGTCATCTGGGTTTGATGATGCCTTTTTTTCGAGAAGCATCCTGTAATAGAGACGCTTTTCTGTAGGGTATGCCCCAAAGTGGTGGATCGGTGTCACGATCTCGCCTGTAGGTATACCAATCCTTTCAAGCGTAGGTTCGATAAGCTCCCTCACCTCGCCTTGATAATAAAGGCCTTTGATCCTGGGAAACATCCTCACCTTGGTAGATGGGCTCCAGCCTGTAAATCCCTTCTCAAAAGAGGGATATTCGCCGGTGCAAGCCCTGAAGCCTTCCGCTCCGGGATCGTTTCCATAGTTTCTTGTGGTCATCAAAAAACCCTGCGGTTTTTTTCTCGATGCCTTTTTAATATGGTGAAGATCCTTTCCCTCAATCCTCTCATCTGCATCTATGGAGATGATCCAGTCCCCCTTTGCTTCATCTATATATACATTTCTTGCATCAGCAAAGGAATCTTGCCAGATGTATGGTATCACCCGTGCACCAAGGGATCTGGCCACCTTTTGTGTGTTATCGGTTGAGCCTGTATCTACAATGACTATATCCTCAGATATCTTGGCCATCGCATGTACTATCTCCCTCAGATCTTCTTCAGCGTTCTTTACTATCATGCAAAAGGAGATGACATTCATATCCCACCTGCCTTTTTTGCTCTAGCTGAGATATCTATAAGGGCAATGGCCTTCTCAAAGCCTTCCATGATCATCTCTTCAGTAAATGATTTCAGACATGGGCTTATAGTCTCTTCTGTGAGGTTTGCCTCTGGGCAGCCCTTTTGGGGATCAAATATGAATGACTCCCCCGAATAGGTAGTAATGTTCACCCCCTCTTTAAGATCCCTTACCTTATTTGCTCCAATGGGCATAACGGGTGGCGTCTCGGTCAACGCGCTGATCCCACATGGGCTTACACATGTCTTCCCAAAGTAGTGCGCATCTAATGGGATTACATTCGGGTAGTATGTTGTCCTTATTCTGGATGGGATGGAACCAAAAAACACCAGAGATGGTTTATTGAGTGCTGCAGCAATATGATATGCGGAGCTGTCAGATGAGATAAGCACATCACATTGGCCAATGGCCGTAACAAATTCGCTTAACCCCCCTGAAGTGTCTAAGGAAAACACATTCTTTAGCCCTATAAAACTCTCAGGGGTTTTACCAGGCACGAGGAAGATCATATCCTTATGCCTTGTTGCCAGGAGATGAAGTACATAGTCCGGTAGACGCCTTATCTTATCACTTGCCCCTGGAGAGTATAGAACACAAAGGCCCTTCCCCTGGCATATCTTATCCATTGAATCTGTTATCTTCTTTGATCTTGTAAGGCTTGCTGCTATCCTTGGGATCTTTTCACGCCCAGAGACTGTTGAAGGATCAATACCCAGGCAGTCAAGATGGAAATCAATCATGTTCACATGGCTAAAGATCCCCTTTGGATCGGAGAAATCTACAAAATAGTCCGCATCGTCTATGAACTCGGACAGCCTTATTGGATGGGGATAAAATTTGTCTGCATAGCCTAACCCCTCAAAGAGTGATTGCCTGTCTTCAAAGGTAGAGAACAATATCTCCACGTCTGGGCTACATGCATCCCTTAGTGCCTTGAGCGCAGGGGCAAGCATGATAAGATCCCCTATACCACCCCCCCTGAGCAGCATAAGCCTTGCCCCCCCTGGGATATCTGATAGGGGCATATTGAGTGGTCTGGGGAACCCGGGGATCCTTGATGCATCAAAGCTTATACCTGTAATGAAACCTTGGTTTTCTTCGCAGACGGCCCTGGCCAGGTTTAAGCCTTCCATCAAAAGAATATTGCTGATATCCACATCAGGATAAGCAATGGGTGAAAGTTCATAGGAGTGACCGTGATAAAAAAAGGCCCCTGGCTGGGTTGATACAAGATATGCTTGTGTCATGGATCAAATACCCATCGTCTTTACAACCCCAGACTTCTGTGCCCAGCTATAATCATCGCGCAGCCACGGCATCATAAAAGGCCTTAAGCTCATCAGTCTGGGGCTGAACCTTCCTTACAGCATCCACAAGGGTCTTTTCTACCAGGTCAAGTCTCCCTGTCTTCGACACAGCCTGAGCAAGGTTAAAAAGGGCGTCTTTATCATGGGAGTCCAGATAAAGGACCTTTTGGAAGATTTTAATTGCAGACGTGGCATCGCCCAGTTCCCACTGTATTGCCCCAAGATTGTTCAAGGCCTGGCTATTTCTGGGATCAAGCATAAGTGCCTCTTCGAAAAGCTTTACCGCCCTTTTCACATTGCCCCTCTCATATTCCCTCTCGCCCAACTTAATAAGCGCTTTTATCCTGTCTCCTGGCTTCAGTTCTATGACATATCCCTTTTCGTCACCTCTTTCCCACAGCCTTACAAGGCCTTCCCATTTGCGTGCAAAGTATTCCCTGTTTTTCTCAAGTGTTGAATTGTAATCAATTTTATTACCTTCAAATGTCTTGCTGCCGAAGTGATGGACAAATACATCATGGGCAATAATATGTCTGTAGCCTGCAATGGCCGAGCGCACACAGAGATCGTCGTCTTCGAAATTGCCAGTTCCATAGTCCTCATCAAAGCCGCCTACCAGATCTATGACCTCTTTCTTAATAAGCAGGCAAAATCCAACGAGTCTTAGGATATAATCTACCTTGCCTGCATTATTTTTCGCAAATCTTCTGGCAAATCTGTGCATCTCTTTCATATTCGTGCCATAGGAGACTTTATCTACCTTCTGAGGCCCTGAGACATTGTTCGACATGGGGCCAACCATACCGATATCGTGGGCACTCTCCAAGTAACTAATCATCCTCCCGAGCCAGCCTTCAGTTACCACCACATCATTATTGAGAAGCAGAATATAATCGCCCTTTGCCCTTTCTATGCCCTGGTTATTGCCTTTGGCAAAACCTAGGTTTTCTTCGTTCAGAATAAGCTCAACATTTCCATGTCTTTTTGCGTAATTACTCAGAAATTCCACGGTGCCATCGGTGGAACCGTTGTCCACGATGATCAGTTTATGTCTTTGCGAGGTGTATTTTTCGATACTATAAAGACATCTTTTTGTGTACTCAATCTGGTTGAATGTTAGGATAATGATGGAGGTAAAGAGGGTATCCTTTGTAACCTGGGATGGTCTGAACCAACCCATGCCCCAGATTTCCTTGCTTGAGGGGACTTTTCCTTTTCCATAATATGCCTCTAGTTTAGAGTACAAGACATCCTGGCTTTCCTGGGTGAGTCGTTTCATCTTTTCTTCTGGCTCAGTCTCAAAACTTGCCTGGGCCTTGTGATAGATGAAGGTATCTGTTGCGACAACGAGCCTGTAGCCCTTATTCCTGAGACGCCAGGAGTATTCCAGGTCTTCGCTACCCAGGAAGAGGTCTTCATCGAGCATACCAACGTTCTCTATGACCTCTTTTTTTATCATCATACAAAAGCCTGTAAGGAATTTTGTTAAGATACCCTTTCCCTTATTCCGTACGTAAAGCTTCTCTCCAAGCTTGTTGATATCAATAGCACCAAGGTTCTGCTCTTCCATATATAGGTCGTATCTGTGGAGACCTGCTGCCTGGTTCGATACAGGGCCTACCGCAGCAACACCTTTTTTAAAATGGTCTATCATATGGGATGCCCAGTCCCAGGTGACAGCAGTATCAGGGTTCAAAAGCACGATATATTCGCCTCTTGCTAGCTTAATCCCTTGGTTCGTGGCCTTTGAGAAGCCTTTATTTTCATTGTTGAGGGTAACTTGTGCATTCTTTAGCCCCTTGAGAAAATCCTGAGTCCCATCCCTGGAGTTGTTGTCAACAATGATAACCTCGTAAGGAACAAGGGTCTGGCTCTCTATGCTATCTAGGCATTTTTCGATGTAGCCAAGAGAATTGTAGGTCACTATCACAATGCTCAGCCTGGGTCTTTCAAGCTCTTTTTCATACAGCCATGTTATATTGCCATCGGGAGACATGACGAGCTTAACCCCATCTTCCTTCAGGATAAGATCCAGATCCGGCTTTACCTTATGACCCCACCTTTTATATAGGAGATCCCTGTTCTCATCCATTCTGACATCTCTGCCTTCTGTTTTGCCTTCAAAATGGGTGAGGACGCTTCTCGGATTGTAAAAGACCTTTTTGCCCAGCTCTTTTACCTTGAAACACAGGTCAATATCTTCGCAGCCATTAACATATCTCTCATCAAGGCCGCCTGCTTCAGAAAACACATCCTTTTTTACGAGCATACAGGCGCCTGTTACCACCTGGAAATCCCTTGGCTTGTTGGCAGGGGGAAAGTCATTTGGGCATCCTTGATAAAGGTGTCCGGCCAATAATTTGCTCTCAGCAATTGCAACGCCTGCATGTTGGATTGTGCCGTCTGGGAACAACAACTTGCTCCCTACCACTGCGACGTCTTCATTTGCATCAGCCATTCTGGCCAGCTCTTCCAGCCAACCTCGTTGGGGTATGGTATCATTGTTCAGGAAGACCAGGTACCTGCCGGACGCTACCTTTGCCCCTTGGTTGCAGGCCTTTGCAAAACCCAGGTTTTCTTTGTTTGTGATAATCTTTACATCGCCTTCGAGGCATTTAAGAAACTCTTTTGTGCCATCGGTTGAACCGTTATCTACGATAATCACCTCGTAAAGATCATCTGGCGTATTT
>JAGGYK010000051.1 GCA_021162585.1 Deltaproteobacteria bacterium | reverse complement strand
TGGTTGAGATGTGCAATTACCTTGGCGCCTGAATCATGGATAGAGGAGACTAACTTACGCAACCCTTCTGTTTTGTCATCGTTATCTATTCCCATCTGGGTTGGAATTTCCCTGAGCCCTTTATCGATATAAAAAGGCTCAGGAATAACAGCGCCTAAGTATTTGCATCTGCGTTTGTAAAAAGCAATGTGCCTTTCATTGACCTTGCCGCTGCCATCGCCATATCCCAACTTGACAGGCGGCATTATAAAATTATTCTTTAGCTTTAACATATCTCAACCTCCGTTGAAAATCATGGCCTTAAGACTATGTGTTTCCGATCTTCTCCCTTATTTTTCTCTTCTATTATTCTTTCCATATTTGCCTGTACCAGTTGAATGGCATCACTTATGGCATTTGTTTTTACCACAACACATACATATTTCTTCAATAATCTGACAATATTGGGCCCCATTCTTTGACCCACTATAACATCAATATCCTTTAGCACAGAAGATACGGCGTTTGCCTTTCCAGGATCGCCATGCTTAAGGGTTTCATCTTCTTGATATTTTACATTTTCCCTTGTTTCGACAAACTCTTCCTTACCCTCAGAAAATCTATAAACATGAAAAAATTGTGCCATACCAAAATGGCCCTCATTAAAATTTTTACCGTCATCCGTACTAAAAGCAATTAAGAATTCCATAAAACCCTCCTCGATAAGAGCTTAAATATCTTCTGTGGTAAAAAAATGTCAAGCTATAATCAATCCAAAATCTTTAGTCTGGTGGTTTGCCGGTAGAGTGAATGTATATTGTAGGTTTGTCCCCAGGAATCGTACCATATATGGTGCCCACTACCATTATCGCCCTGCCACATATCTTAAAAAAACATTCATTATTCTAAGGGCCTGTGGTATAGATCCAAGGTAAGAAGGCCATGAAAATAGAAAGCGACAATCAATATAACAACAAGGAAAAACTCGAGAAGGGATCTGAAAGATATGACTGAGCGCGACACCTCGCCACCTCCTGACTTTATCCGTGCCATTATCGCCCAGGACTTAAAGACAGGTAAAAACGCAGGCCGAGTGGTCACTCGGTTTCCACCGGAGCCAAACGGATACCTGCATATTGGTCACGCCAAATCCATCTGCCTGAATTTTGGTATTGCATCCGAACACAAAGGGGGCATCTGCCACTTACGCTTCGATGATACCAACCCGACAAAGGAAGAGATCGAATACATTGATTCGATCAAGAAAGACATCAAATGGCTTGGATTTGAGTGGGGCGATCATCTGTACTATGCCTCTGATTACTTTGAAAGGCTCTATGAATATGCCCTGCAGCTCATTAAAGCAGGCAGCGCCTATGTGTGCGACTTGAGTGCAGAAGAAATCAGGCAGACCCGGGGCACCTTGACCGAACCCGGCAAGGAGAGTCCGTACAGGCAGCGTTCAATAAAAGAAAACCTGGACTTATTTGAACGCATGCGAAAGGGCGAATTCGAAGACGGCTCCCGCGTGCTTCGGGCAAAGATTGATATGGCTTCTCCAAATTTGAATATGAGGGATCCTGTGATCTACCGCATTCTTAAGGCAGCCCATCCGAGGACTGGAGATAAATGGTGCATCTATCCGATGTACGACTTTACCCACCCGCTTTCGGATTCCATCGAGGGGATCACTCACTCTATCTGCACACTGGAATTCGAAGATCATCGCCCTTTGTACGACTGGTTCCTTGATAAATTAAAGGTGAAGTCTCACCCGCAGCAAATCGAGTTTGCCAGGCTTAACTTAAGCTACACTGTGATGAGCAAGCGAAAGCTTCTTGAATTGGTCGAACAAAGGTATGTCACTGGATGGGACGATCCACGCATGCCCACGATATCAGGGCTACGCAGGCGCGGCTATACCCCGGAGTCAATTCGCAATTTCTGTGAGCGCATCGGGGTGGCCAAGAGGGACAGCATCGTTGATATGGCACTGCTCGAGCACAGCATCCGTGAAGATCTGAATGAGAAGGCGCCTCGTGTCATGGCAGTGCTGCGTCCGCTCAAGGTGATAATCGACAACTATCCAAAGGATAAGACAGAAGAGTTCGAGATCCTAAATCATCCGAACAATCCTGCAATGGGCTCACGTAACATCCCCTTTTCCCGCGAGATTTATATAGAGCAAGGAGATTTTCTTGAAGATCCACCGAAAAGATTCTTTCGCTTGGCGCCAAATCGCGAGGTGCGGCTCAGGGCCGCCTATTTTATTACATGTGTTGACGTAGTAAAAGATGAGAAAACAGGCGAAATCAAAGAGCTTCACTGCACCTATGATCCAGCAACACGAGGAGGAGACGCACCTGACAGACGCAAGGTCAAGGGAACCTTGCACTGGGTTTCAGCTCCCCACTCGCTTCCTGCCGAAGTGCGTCTGTACGACCGTCTTTTCACAAAAGCAAACCCAACAGGTGAAAAGAATGGGGCTGATTTCAAGGCATATTTAAACCCAAACTCCTTGGAGATATTGACATCGAGCCGTGTCGAGCCTTCTCTAGCCGGCGCGAAACCTGAGGACAGATACCAGTTTGAAAGGCAGGGCTATTTCTGCGTAGATTCGATCGATTCCAAACCCGATGCACTTGTGTTCAATAGAACAGTAACACTACGCGATTCATGGGCAAAGATAGAAAAAGGGATGAGAAGGCTCTCAATCTTCTCCTTCATGGACAAAGTCTGACCGGAAAAGAAAAGATAGTTGACAGGGGTCAGGGATCGGTTGGCAGCAAACAACAACTGACGGTCATTTTGAGACCTTTGCATAATTGTTCTCATATTCTGCATTGCTGATTGACAATATTTCTTTTAGCCTTGCCTTCTACCTCGTCGGCCAACAATCCCCGACCAGGAGGCATAGGCAGGCATATTCATTGCGAGGAGACCGTAGGTCGACGTGGCAATCCCATGGGTTGCAAGCACTTTAAGATAGCTTCGCTAAAGCCCGCAATGACAATATGGGTATTATGCAAAGGTCTCATTCCATCTGATCCGGAGGGCAAGAAAAATCAAGGCATTAAATGCCTGGTTTTGCGTAGACTTCGCTATGTTACTTTCGACGGCGAGCCAGGTTAAAAAAGCTTCAACTTCAGGTTCACCCATGTCTTTAGGATGCCTTTTACCGTGAAAAAGTATGAAACGTTTGATCCAGCTTATGTAGGTTAATTCGGTGCGAAATACCTGCCTGTTGCAGACAGGCATAATGCTTCAAACGCATACTATCGCGCACTTAATCCAGAAGTTTTCTGGGTTTTTTTATGGTTACAAATTTCTTGCTTTTTCATTTTAGTTATGCTATATTAATATAGGTTATTAATCAATAATTAAGCTATTAGTAGCTAATATCATTGATTAAAGACTTTACACTTAATGGTTAGGTATACAACATCAAAAAGAAGGAAGACATAATGCAGATGGAGAGAAACAAAAACGGAAAAATCAAAATTAATCGTCCATTTACATTAGCACAGCTTGGAAATATAAGGTCTTTTCTTTCGCCTGAGCCAGACGGGATGGGATATTTTAGAAATTTTGTTCTTATAAACAGAAATTCAGACTCATATACCACATTAAATTGGATTGCCAAAGAACAAGACCGATCCACATCAGAGCATTTGTTTGATATATATAAACTCTTTTTCTACATACTTGGCTCTCTGTGTGGTTATGACAAAGTCGGTATTTTTGGTGTAGCAAATTCTATAGGAGAACCAATAAATCCTGATGACATTATATTAACCAATTCATTGTTCGTTGCAATGACTTCTCAACTTATTGCTGTAGTAAAAGAAATTGAACCAGATATACCAGTTATATTTTTTGCACCAAGCTATATGGGTAAGTGTCCCAAAATATTGAATGACTAAGCATATTGAATAATGTTTTGGCTAACAATTGGCTGCACTTGACGGCGGGGGCTGTGCGGTTTTTGGAAGTCATAGCTTTCATCACGTTTTGTTTGGTTATTAAATTTTGTGCAAGTCCATCCCGCCGCAAGTGAGCCAAAACGTTAGGTGCACAGGATAAAACAACTATGGATGAAGAGAAGGATATTTTAGCCGAAAGTGAGAAAGAATATCGTGAGCTCAACAATGAACTTGTTGTCCCAGCTTACCGTAGATTTTGTGAAGAACTTAATTTGCCATTTCACTTCTGGGATGAATTACCGAAAGATTCTTTCGATCCTGAAATTTCACACGGTGAATTTGAATTGCACAAAGAGGCAATGGACCTCTTCAATAAACTGAAACCGGAGCTCGTGTTTTTCAAGAACAAAATTGTAAGATTCCAGTTTACAAGCTGGGATGGCAGTTTTTCATATGATGCGTGGCCAATCCAAGATTTTATTGAAAAAGTATCGGATGAGCTTTTCTATCTACAGAATCTTGAAAATCGCTTCAAAATAGTCTCATCAATCTCGGCTTTTGGAAGTTTTTTACTAGTTTTTATTGCAACAGTCTTTCTGATCGGTAAGTACTCACCGTGGGATTTTTTGAGCCAAGCATCTATCTGGTTGGGTATAGGATTAGGGGGTATTGTGTATTATCTGCTCACGCGTAGAATTAATAAAATCCCTCGAAGAATAATAGATGATGGAAGACTCGAAGGAGTTACAGACAGGATTAAAAGTATTCGCGAGCAATTGGCAAAAATTAGAGGTTCTCAACCTGATCCTTTACGACAAAAAAGAATAGGAAACCTCATCTTGGAGGAACTTCAACAATCGATGAGTCCTACAGAAATAGAGAAGCTTGTTCATCGCTTAAAAATAAGATTATTTGTTGTCTCAAACGAGAATGATAAATGAAAATGAACACCTAACAACCGCATTAACACGGACTGGCAATTCCGCTACGCTCCATTGCCGGCCGGTTATGCGGGGCGTTAGATGTAAAAGGAGAAAAAATTATGAAAAAAAATGGAATCTGTGTGTTAGCTTTTATTTGTCTTCTGTGCTTAGTGGGGTGTGCGACAGTAGGCAGAAGAATTAATCAGGAGGCTGTAAATAGTATAGAGAAAGGCAAAACAACGAGAGAAGAAGTTATACGATTGCTTGGTTCACCTGATCAAATCACAAAAGATATGAATGGAAATATTACAATGACATATATGTATGTTCGAACCACAACTAGACCCGAAACATTTATCCCTATTGTTGGAATATTTGCAGGTGGAGCTGATGTTCAAAATCAAATGGTAATGATAACCATCGGTCCAGACGGAAAGGTAAAAGATGTCTTTAGTTCATACGGTGCAACCGAAAGCGGATATGGAATAAGTTCTGGTAGTAAAGCTGATCTTGAAGAAATTGAAAGCAACAAACGACCAAAATAAAAAACATCTAACCTATTAAGGATTGAGACGACTTGAAAGGTCGTTTCAATCCATTGTTCAAGAAGCCCGTATTCAGGGACAAATCTTATATAGGGTATTGCTTAGAGGTTGGGAGATATGAGTGGGTCGGATTTAGGCTAATTTTGCAATCTCTGTCTGTAAATCACCTTAAACATGTCTGATATAAAACACACTTGGCCC